>JACPDI010000025.1 GCA_016184105.1 Acidobacteriota bacterium | reverse complement strand
CCGGTGTGCAAGCGCGGGTCCCACTCCTGGCAGCCCCTGCAGCAGGAAAAGCCGCCTCGATGCAAGACGTTTCGGCTTCCTGTCGAATCGCCGCAGGATTCGCTCCTGTGGTCCGCGCACCTGCTCCGCCAGGAACCGCAGGAGGCGGGTCGATTGTTCCGCGTCGGATGATTGCAGCACGGGAAGCCGCCACATGGCGGCGATCGAAACGAGTGCTCCTTCCACCGAGTGGTGATGCACGTCCGGCAGCGAGAACGGCGTCGGACCTTCGATCAGGAGCAGCGATCGGTAGGGGCTGTGAGCCAATCGTGCCACCTGCGGAAACAGACGACCGTCAACCAGCGAGGCGACCAGGTCACGAATGGTTTTTCGCTCGACCAGCACTTCGCCGTTCACCACGTAATCGCCGGTAGCCAGACGTTCCATCCGCACGTCGAACCAGCCGCTCCGACGCACCGCGTCCAGCAATACCGAGTCGCGCTCGGAGTGGTCGACAGCGAGCTGATGGACAGAGTCAGGGATGCCCGGCGACGTTGTGATCCGTGAAACAAGCGACCCCTTCGTCCTCCGCGCATCCATGTCCGATTCCCGACGACGACGATGGCATCGTCGCGGGTCGAGAATCAAGCCGTTCCCGATTCAGGGTTGTCCTCGTCTTCCAGGAGTGGGCCTCCGATGACCTCGATGCTGTCGCCAACGAACGCCCGGAGGGTGAAGCCCTCGAAGGACATCAACATCCGGCCGACTTGGTCCCAGGTGAACGGTCGGCCATCGATCACCAACAGCGGGACCTCCCCAGCGCGGTCAGGATCCCAGGTGATGCGGCCGACGAGATGACGTGCGTCGGTGATCCGCCAACCCAGTTCGCCTCGCTCGACATGGCGGACCGCGAGTCCGTGCTGAATCCGGCCGTACAACACTCTGAACAGATCCCACGCGTTGTCGTTGAAGTCGCCGAGGACTGAGAACTCGTAGCCTTCCTGCCCCTCGGGCACGCGCTCTCGCGCGTGCAGGGCGTGACCCGTAACCACGAGCATCGATCGAAACTCGAACGTGTGCTCGACGCCATCGGCATCCGAGACGGTGACTGGCTGCAACGGCGTGTTATCAAAGTCGACGCCCATCATCGCTGCCGTCTCGTCGTTGAAGCACCGGTAGCAGCGGATACCGACGTTCGCCACAGAAATGCTCTCGTGTGATTTCAGCGGCTGTCCACAGCGCCCGCACACGTTTTCATCTGGCATGACGGTCCTCTCAGAGTTCGCGGGTCGTTCGCAACGATTCCCGCGCCCACTCATTATCCTGAGCGCCACGGCGCCGCGCTGGTGCTCGACCTGACGGACAGTGAGCTGCTGTTTTCCTGATCGCCCGCCAAGGTGTCTCATTCGTGTCTCAGTGAAAGACCGCGCGATTTGCCGCCGGCTCTCTAACTCGCTGATGGTCATTCGGTTGCGGCGAGACGATGCCGAGGCCGATAACGTGGGTCGAAGACCGGGCGATCGGCGTCCACCGAAGAGCGCCGTAAGTCGCTGTTGTTGAAGGGATTAAGTGGCTGGGAGGCAGGGATTCGAACCCCGATAACGTGGTCCAGAGCCACGTGTCCTACCGTTGAACGACCTCCCAGCAATTTGAGGCGGGCAGGAACCTCTTACTTTAACAGGTTCTACCGGGTGGTTCTACCGGGGTCCGGAACCTTCCGGCCGAACCAATCGTGCAGAACCTCCCGTGCAGAACGAGTCGCGCAGAACCAGCCGTGCCGAACCTACTTGTCAGAACCATCCGTCAGAACCCTCGTCCGCCCTCTTTCCCAGTAGAACGGCAGTCGCTTGCGCGGCGTCGGCGCGATTTCATCCATCGTCGCGGCGTCGTACAACCGGCCGTTCAGCATGACCATCCGCACCGAATCCGTGTTGCGAATGTTGTCGAGCGGATTTCTGTCGAGCACGACCAGATCGGCGAGCTTGCCCTGCTCGAGCGAGCCGACGTCCGCGTCCATGCCCAGGTACCTCGCGCCGTTGATCGTGGCGGCAGCGAGCGCCTGGATCGGCGACATCCCGCCCTGCGCGAACATCCAGGTCTCCCAGTGCATGCCGATGCCCTGGATCTGGCCGTGGGCGCCGGTGTGCACGAGCCCTCCCGCGTCCGCGATCTTCTTCGCCCCCTTCGCGATCAACACGTGGTTGAAATCATCCTCCGCCGCCATGGTTCGGCGGCGCGAGCGCGGCACGACGACGTCGCCGGGAACGAAGGTGAGCAGGCGCCTGTTCTCCCAGACGTTGTGGTGCTGGTAGAAGTAATACTCGCCCGACAATCCGCCGTAGCCCACGATCATGGTCGGCGTGTAGCCGCTCTGGCTCTTCGCGAAGAGCGTGACGACGTCGTTGTAGAGAACCGGCACGGGCAGGGAATGCTCGACACCGGTGTGGCCGTCGATGACCTGCGACTCGTTCATGTAGAGAAGCGAGCCCCCCTCGGGGACGACCATCATCCCGGTTTCGCGCGCCGCCTTGATGATCATCTGCCGCGAGTCGCGCCGCTGCTGGTTGTAGCTCTTCACGCTGATGGCGCCGACCGACTTCATCCGCCGCAGGTGCGACAGCGCATCGTCGTACGTGTCGACGACCGCCTTGAACGGTGTCTCCGCGCCGTAGAGGATCGTGCCCGTCGAGTACAGCCGCGGCGACAGCTTCATCCCCGCGCGCACCAGCTCCGCGTTGGTGAAGACCGTCTCGGTGTCGTTTGACGGATCGTGAGACACCGTCACGCCGTACGCCAGGTTCGCGACGAGCGGCCACGCGGCCTGCGCGACGATGCCGTCGCTCTCGCCGCCGAGGTGGGCGTGCACGTCGATGAGCCCGGGGATGATGGTCTTCCCCTTCACGTCGATGCGCCTGGCGCCGGAGGGAACGCCGAGGTTCGAGCCGACGGCCTCGATGCGATTGTCGCGCACGACGATGGTGCCGTTGTCGATGACCTGATACCTGGCCTCCGGCCTCCGGCCTCTGGCCTCCGCCATCGTGACGATCCGGGCGCCCACGAGCGCGATGGTTCCGGATGGCTTGTCCGCCTTCACGGAGAACCCGATCGACACGCCCTTGCTCTCCGGCTCGGCCGGCGTGAACTCCTGGTCTCCTGCGTTCAGGAAGGCGAAGCTCCTCGAGACATCACGCGTGAACAGCTCCGGCCCCAGGGCCCAGTGCACCTGCCGGCTGTCGCCGGACCAATGCAGGTACATCCCCGCGTCGCGCGATATCTGCGCCACCGGATATCCCTTCACGTTCGGGCCGAGATCGACGGGGCGACCCGTCCGCGGGAACGTGCCCACGTAGGCACGCCACCGCTCCGCGAACGCCACCCACTTCCCGTCGGGCGAGGGCACGATCTGCGTCGCGTTGTCCGACTGGAAGTGCACCGCTTCGTCGCTGCCGTCGAGGTCCACGCTGGCGAGCACGAACTTCTCTCCGCGGCGGTCCCGGAAGTAAATGCGCTTCCCCGTGTGATCGAACTGCGGATCCGCGCCGGCATCCCTCACCTTCCGCGGCTCTCCGCCCTTCACGGGGACGACGAAGATGCCCGTGTCCTCGGCGCGCGTGATGGCGCGGATGCCGTCGGCACGCACAGCTCGAAACACGATCCACTGCCCGTCGGGCGAGAACTCGGGGTCCGCGTAGTGTCCCGGCGTGGCGACGAGGTCGCGCGTGCCGCTGCCGTCGGCGGCAACAACTCGGACGCGGCCGAAGTCGCGGTCGTTCCAGGCCGAGTACGCGATCCACTTGCCGTCACGCGAGAACGACGGGTCGAACTCCAGCCACTGCGAGGCCCAGTCGGCGGCGTCCTTCGTCAGCTTCGCGGGCTGTCCGCCGGGCAGGGGTTTCCTGTACAGACGGCCGAGTGCGCTGTAGACCACCGCGCTGCCGTCGGGAGACGTGTTCACGTCGCGCAGCATGCGGACGGGGAACTCGTCCGGCGCGACGTTCTGCTTGAAGCGAAGCGCCTCGTTGATCGTCAGCTCGACGCGGGCGCTGAAGGGAACCGGCTCCCCCGTCCTCGCGGCGACGTCAACCTTCCAGATCGTGCCTTCGCCCCAGATCACGATGGCCTTGCTGTCGGACGTCCACGCGTACTGCGCGTAGACGCCGTGGATCGCCCATGCCTCCTGGAGATCCTTGTCGAGGCGATCGAAAATCGGGAACTCGTCGCCGGTCTCGATGTCGTGCAGAAAGAGCAGGCTCTTCAAGCCGACGCGGCGGATGAACGCCAGGTACTTGCCGTCGGGCGACGGGCGCGGCGTGATGGAGCCGCCGGGCCGGTTGATGTACGTGCGTTCCTTGCCCGTGGCGAGGTCGCGGCGGATGATGGCGTAGATCCCGCCGTACGGATCCTTGTTGTATTCAAACGCCTGGCCGGGCGTCACGTCCTTGCTGTAATAGAGGTATTTCCCGTCGGGCGAGATGGCCGGCTCGCCGGCGTCCTTCTGCCACCCGTTGCGCTCGGTGACCTGGAGCCCCTCGGACCCGCCGGCGTGAAACATCCAGATCTCGCCGGCGCCAAGCGATCGTTCCTTGACGAAGTGCCGGCGCGCGAAGATGTAGTGGCCGTCAGGCGACCACGCCGGGCTGTTGACGAACCAGCGTTTCTCCGACGAGACCTGCTTCGCGTTCTTCCCGTCGGCCTCCATGACCCAGATATTCCAGAGGCCATCGCGATCGGTGGAGAACGCGATCCGCTTCCCGTCCGGGCTGAACCGCGGCTGCATGTCGAACGGCGCGCCGCTCGTCAGGCGCGTCGCCTTGCCGCCGCCCGCCGCGGGTATCGTGTAGATGTCGCCGAGCAGGTCGAAGACGACCGTGCGGCCGTCCGGGCTGACGTCCACGTTCATCCACGTCCCCTCGGTCGTGTCGAACTCGACCTTCGAGGTAGGGCCAAGCGGATCGTTCACGTCCCATTTCTTCTTCTGATCGCCCTGCTGCGCCCCGAGCGGCAGCGCAAGGGCGGTCAGCATTCCCGCAACAAACCAGGCTCTTTTCATCTATCACCCTCGTACCTGACCTCTGGCCACTACGAATTCTCCAGGCTTCTCCACAAATACCAGCACGCCACGGATCGGTACGGCCGCCACGGCTCGGCGATCTTCAGCACCCGCTCGGCCTTCGGCTTCTTGCGCAACCCGTACGCCCGCATCATCGCGTTGACGATCCCCAGATCATCGACCGGCATCACGTCGGGCCGGTGCAGCCGGAACATGAGAAACATCTCCGCGGACCACCGCCCCAGCCCTTTCACGCGGGTGATCGCTTCGATCGCGGCTTCGTCCGTCATGGCATCGAGCGCATCGAGCGGCAGCGTGCCGTCGAGCACCTTCGCCGCAAGATCGCGCACGTAGGCGATCTTCTGCCGGCTCAGGCCCGCGGCGCGCAGAGTGTCATCGGACATGGCGGCGAGGCCCCCCGGCGTGGGCGTGCCGCCATCAAACAACGTGGCGATGCGCCCGTAAATCGTCCTGGCGGCCTTGACGGAGAGCTGCTGCGCCGTAATCGACTTCACGATGGCGGAGAAGTGATCGGGGCGCTGCGCGTCTGCCATCCCGCAAGGGCCGTATTTGCGAATCAGGTCGCGGATGACGGGATCTCGCCGGGCGAGCAGGCGCGTCGCCCTCCGGTAGTCGTCTGGGGTCACAGACGAACAAGAATATTCGATTTGCCGCGCAGGCGCGCGGCGTGAGGGCGATGGCGCGCCGGGAGAAAGAGGCCTCGGGGCTGGCGTTCTCCGACGCCAGGCCCGAGGCCGTCCGACGCGATCTGTACTTTTGAGGATTGCCCGCCCGGGCGCCGGCTACTCGTCGTCGGTCATCGATCGATCGACACTGGTGGGCGGCACCTCCGACGTGCTGTCTCCCTGTGTGGCCGCCATTCGCTCGCGCCGCTTCCGGTGGCTCGCGAGACCGCCCTTGCGTCCCGCCTCGCGGGCTTCGTCGCTCGTCCACTCGTGGGCGGTCCCTTTCTGATGCGCCGCCTTGCCTCCCTTGCTGGCAATTTCGCGCTGCTTCGAACGATCCATCGATGCGAAACCGCGATCTTCTTTCGCCACTGTTCCTCCTCCGGGGCGGCGCCGCAGGCGGGTCCCGCGCCCGCGGACATCCACCGCACCGAGCACAACTGCAACGCCGGTGCCACGAAGTGGCTGATTAAATTAGACTTAGAAGCGGTCTACCACCAGGGAAACTGCTGGGGAGAACTGCGCCGTCGGGGTGCCTCACGTGGAGCTGGACTGCCTGTTGAGCCGCATACGGCCGAGTCATCTCCTCGACACGGCCGCAGGAATTTCACGGTTTGGGTAAATTCCGCCTCACCTACGCGGCGTGCTGCTCGACTTCCTCGAGGCGCCGCAGTACCCGCGGCTTGCCAATGAGCGTAAGAACTTCGAACAGTCCCGGACTGACGGCCTGGCCTGTGACCGCCACGCGGGTGGCATGAATGAGGGTGGCGGCTTTGACGCCGCGCGCCTCCGCGGTCGACCGGAGCGCCGCCTCCAGGATCTCCGGCTCGAACACGTCGAGCTCGTCGAATCGCCGCCGCAGGGCGGACAGGTGGGCGAGGATTTCGGGGTCGGACAGGTGTTTCTGCGCGGCCGCGTGGTCGCGGACGATCTGATCGCTGAAGAACGGCATCCCGCGATCGACGAAGTCGGCGAGCGTCCTCGCGCGCGGCTTGAGCAGCTCGATCACCTCGTGGAACCAGCCGCGAAGCGCGCCGCGGTACTCCTCGCGCCACAGCCCCGCCGCGCGCAGCGGCAGCTCGATCCGCCGTGCGATCTCGGAGGGATCCATCCGCATGATGTGCTGCTGGTTGAACCACTCCAGCTTTTCGGGGTTGAACACGGCATTGCCGCCGCTGATCCCCTCGAGGGCGAAGGCGGCGGTCAGTTCCACGCGCGTCATCACCTCGCGATCGTCTCCCGGCGACCACCCCAGCAGCGCGAGGAAGTTGAACATCGCCTCGGGCAGGATCCCGCGCTTCTGGTACTCCATCACCGACGTCGCGCCGTGCCGTTTGCTCAGCCGCTTCCTGTCGGGGCCAAGGATCAACGGCACGTGCGCGAAGGCGGGCAGCGGCGCGCCGAACGCGGCGTACAACAACACCTGCTTGGGCGTGTTCGAGATGTGATCGTCTCCCCGGACGACGTGCGTGATGGCCATGTCGATGTCGTCGGCGACCACCGACAGGTGGTACGTGGGATGCGCGTCGGACCGCAGGACGACGAAGTCCTCGATCGTGTCGTTCGGGATCGCGATGTCGCCGTGCACGAGATCGCGGAACGTCGTCGCGCCCGCGTCCGGTACCTTGAAACGGATCGCGCGCGGGGCGCCGGCGGCTTCGAGCTCCGCGGTCCGCTCCGGTGACAGCGCACAGCACGTGCGCGGGTATTTCCACCCGCCGGCCGCCTGTTCCGTTTCCTCGCGCTGGCGCCTGAGATCCTCGGGGTTGCAGTAGCAGTAGTACGCGTGACCGGTTTCCACGAGCCGCCGCGCCATCGCGCGGTACTTGTCGAGCCGCTCCGACTGAAAGTAGGGGCCGTGCGCACCGCCGGCGCCGGGACCCTCGTCCCAGGTCAGGCCAAGCCAGCGGAGGCCGTCGAAAATCCCCTCCACCATTTCAGCCGACGACCGTTCGACGTCGGTGTCCTCGATCCGAAGCACGAACGTGCCGCCATGGCGCCGCGCGAAGAGCCAGTTGAACAGGGCGGTACGGGCGCCGCCGACGTGCAGGTACCCGGTGGGCGACGGCGCGAAGCGGACGCGTGGTGCCATCCTTCTATTGTATTTAATCGGCTGGTATTCGTAGATCTCAATCCCCTGCTGCAGCAGGCGCTCGTAGGCGGCGCGGCTCGCGTACTTGACCGGCTTGGCGTCGGTCACGTCCCCCTCGACGAGCACGCGGACCTTGACGCCCCGCTGCACCGCCCGGTCGAGCGCATACGTCGTGGACTCGTCGAGCAGGAAGTAGGGGGACGCGATGTCGAGCGTGCGCCTCGCGGCGGCGATGGAGAGCAGGTACAGCGCCTTGAGGGCGTTCCCGCCGCCGGTCGGCGAGCTCCAGATGACGACGGTCTGATCGGAGGCGCCGATTTCCGGCAGGGAACTGCCGATGTCAGGCGTGACGGGCGCGTCCGCGGCTTCGATGAAGTTCTCCGAGAAGCCCCCCTCGAGGTACCTGGCGGCGGGCCCGACGATCTCGAACTGGGTATCGCGCCAGTGCTTGCCGTCCTCGACGCGCCCGATCCAGTTGTCGGATACGCCGACGCCGCCGGCGAAGCCGACGCGACCGTCCACGACGAGGATCTTGCGATGGGTTCGGTAATTGACCTCCTCGAGCGTGTACCAGGCGGGCCTGTTGAACAGCGCGATTCGGGCGCCGGCCGCCGCGAGCCGCGGGACTGTTTCCCGCTCGACCTCTGGCGATCCCATCGCGTCGAAGACGATGTTCACGCGCACGCCACGCCTGGCGGCGGCCTCGAGCGCGCGGTCGAACTGCGATCCAATCTGCCCGGGCTCGTAGATGTAGGTCTCGAGGCTGATCCGCTCCCGCGCCTGCCCAACCGCCTCCAGCATGCGCGGAAAGATCTGCTCGCCGTCGACAAGCTGCGCGAAGCGGTTGCCGCTGGTGAGCGCCGCGCCCGTCAGCGCGGCGACAAACGGCGGAAACGCCGCGCTGTCGGCGCCGTGCGGGCTCTCGACCCGGAACGTCGCCTGGTCCTGGGCGATGAGGAGGCCAAGCGCGATGACACCCAGGATGGCGACCCGCGCGGCCAGCGGCTTCTTCCACACGCCGCCGAGCTGTGCAACTTCAGCGCCTGAGAAGCCCGCGCTCCGCGCCGAACCTCAGCAGCCGGGAACGAATCTCGTCGCGCGTCTCGCGAAAACGCTGCAGCCGCTCGTCGTCAGTACCCGCGACGAAGGACGGGTCCGCCAGCGGCCAGTGCAGGCGCTCAACCTTGATGGGAAGCGTGGGACACACCTCCTCCGCGCAGAGAGTAATGACGATGTCGACATCCGAGGTCTTCACCGAACCGACAGGCTTCGATCGGTGGCCCGAGATGTCGATGCCGAGCTCGGCCAGCGCGGCAATCGCCAGGGGGTTGACGCTCGACGGCGCGCTGCCGGCGCTCTGGACGTGGGCGGCATCCCCGAACAGATGCCGCGCGAGCCCTTCCGCCATCTGGCTGCGAGCCGAGTTGCCGACGCAGAGAAAGAGAATGTTCATCGTGATGCGGGCTTCACCGCCCGCACGAACGCGCTCAGGAACGCGCCGTCCACCGCGGGCGCGATCGCATCGTAATCCAGTCCCGCCGATTCGATGAAGCTGCGCGCCTCGTCCGCGTGGTAGACGCGCGTCACCTCGATGCCGACCGCGCCGAAACCGGCGGCCGCCAGCTTGGACCTGTAGTCTTCGCCGCTCAGCGCGCCGGCGATGCAGCCGGCCCACAGCTCGAGATTGCGCTGCACGTCGGCGGGGATGCCGGCGCCATCACGGCGGACGATGTCCGACACGGCGAAGCGGCCGCCGGGCTTCAGCACGCGGAACGCCTCGCGCAGCACGCGGTCCTTGTCGCCCGACAGGTTGATCACGCAGTTGGAGATGATCACGTCCACCGAGTTGTCCGGGAGCGGGATGTTCTCGATTTCGCCGCGGAGAAAGTCGACGTTCGTGAGGCCGGACTTGCGCTGGTTCTCCCGCGCGAGCGCGAGCATCTCGTCGGTCATGTCGAGACCGTACGCCTTGCCCGTGGGTCCGACGCGGCGCGCGGAGAGGAGCACGTCGATGCCGCCGCCCGACCCGAGGTCGAGCACCACTTCCCCTTCGCGGAGCGTGGCGAGCGCCGTCGGGTTTCCGCAGCCGAGCGACGCCGCAACGGCGTCAGCCGGAAGGGATGCGATCTCCGACACGTCGTAGAGATCCCGGGTGATGGGATCGGAGGCTGCCGCGTCCCCGCTCGAGCAGCCACAGCTGGACGGCCCGCAGCAGCCCGTCTTTTCCTGGTGTGCGACGCGTGCGGCCGCGGCGCCGTAACGCTCCCTGACGGCGTTCTTCAGGTCGGCCGATGAGGTTCCCATCTGACGCTCCTCTTCTCGTGGAACAAGTGTATTCGCTCAGGCGAATATAGCCGGCTTGGATATATACGTCAAGGCGAATATAATGTTTTCGTGAGCGACGCCATTCAGCGGCTGGAAGAGGTCTTCAAAGCGCTGGCCGACTGCACCCGGCTGCGGATTCTGGGGCTGCTCGCGGCGGGCGAAGTCTGCGTCTGCGAGATCCATCAGAGCCTGGGCCTGCCGCAGCCGACGGTCTCGCGCCACCTCGCCTACCTGCGGAACGCCGGGCTCGTCACGACCCGGAAGCAGGGGCTCTGGGTGTATTACAGCGTCGCGAACGCAAATGACCCGGTGGTTCAGGCCGTGCTCGACTCGGCGGCGCACTGGGTCCATCACGCGCCATCGGTCGAACGCGACGCGGCACGCCTGGAAAAGCGCACCGGCGCGCGCCCGCGCAGCGGGCTCAAGTTCAAGGTCCTCGGCTGCTGCGGACGCTAGGAGCGGCGGCTAGTACTTCGGCTGGCTCGGATCGATCTGGTCGATCCAGGCGAGGATGCCCCCTTTGAGGTTCCTGACCTGTTCGACACCGCGCTCGCGCAGCAGGTGTACCGCCTTGGCGCTGCGGACGCCCGACTTGCAGTGCACGACAATCGGCCGCCCGGCCGAGGCCGAGAGCAGCTCCGGCACGCGCCCGCCAAGCTGGCCGAGCGGGATCAGCGTCGAGCCGGGAATGCGGCAGATCTGGAATTCCTGCGGCTCGCGCACGTCCAGGATGTACGGTGCCCGGCCGGCGTCGATGGCGGCCTTCAGCTCGCGCACGTCCGACTCGAGCGAGGGCGGGAGGGCCGCAGGCGGCGCGGCCACCGCGGACGCTGCGGCGCCGCAGAACTGCTCGTAGTCAATCAACTCCCTGATCGTCGGCTGGTCACCGCAGACAGGACACGCCGGATCCCTCCGCAGCTTCAACTCCCGGAACCGCATCGTCCAGGCGTCATACAGGAGCAGCCGGCCCGCCAGCGTCGTCCCGGAGCCGAGAATGAGCTTGATGGTTTCGGTCGCCTGAATCGTTCCGATGACGCCCGGCAGCACACCGAGCACTCCCCCTTCGGCGCAGCTCGGCACGAGCCCGGGGGGCGGCGGCTCCGGATAGAGGCAGCGGTAGCACGGCCCGCCGGGGACTCCGAAGACCGACGCCTGCCCTTCGAAGCGGAAGATGCTGCCGTACGCGTTGGGCTTGCCGAGGATCACGCAGGCATCGTTGACCAGATAGCGCGTGGCGAAGTTGTCGGTTCCGTCGAGCACGACGTCGTAGTCGCGGAGGATCCGCAGCGCATTGGCGGACGACAGCGCGTGCTCGTGCGTCTCGATCCGCACGCCGGGGTTGAGCGCTCCGAGCCGATCGCGGGCCGACTCGAGCTTCGAGCGTCCGACATCGTTCGTGCCGTGGAGGATCTGGCGCTGGAGGTTGCTCGCGTCGACCGCGTCGAAATCGACGATGCCGAGCGTGCCGACCCCGGCGGCCGCCAGGTAGAGGGCGGCCGGCGATCCCAGCCCTCCAGCGCCGACGCAGAGGACGCGCGCCGCTTTGAGCCGCCGCTGCCCTTCCACGCCAACCTCGGGCAGGATCAGATGGCGGCTGTAGCGCTGCACTTCGTCCGGCGTGAGATCGTGCGCCGGGGCCACGGCGGCGGGAGCCCCCCCGGCGACCGACGGCACGATGCTCACGACGTCCCCGTTCTTCACGCGAGTGGCATCGCGCGCCAGGTGACGGATGTCTTCGTCGTTCACGTACACGTTGACGAAGCTGCGCAGGCGGCCGTCCTCCGCAAAGAGGTGCGGCCGCAAGGCCGAGTATTGCGAGGTCAGCGCGGCGAGCAGCTCGCCGACGGTCTCGCCTTCAAGCTCCACCGCGTCGCGATCGCCGGTGTAGGGCCGGAGCGGCGTAGGAATCAGAACCCGATGCGCCATCTCAAATCTCCTCGAACGCGGACCGGTCTTCGCGGAGCCGCCAGGACGTCAACTCGCCCGGCACGCCAGCACCGACCGATACGATGACGTAGGTCAGGTTGGGCCAGGCCTGTTCCAGATCGTGCTGCGAGGGGCGCGCCGGATGATCCGGGTGCGAGTGGTAGAAGCCGGCGAGCGTTCCCCTGCGCGCCTGCGCCCGCGCCTCGGCGAGCCGGTAATCCGACGGTGCGACGAGAAACCTGCGGCGCGCCTCGCCGGCGGTCGTATTCGGCAAAGGGAACGCCTCGACGATCGCGCCATCGGCCGCGATGAGCGCCCCGCAGCATTCGTGCGGGTACGCCTCCCGGGCGTGGCGGCGGATTTCGGCGACGGCGTCTTCCGCGATCGCGCTCATCCCGCCTCCGGTGCGTCCCAGAAGTGCTCGGTCAGGTACCGCGTTCCGCTGTCCGGGAAGATCATCACGATGACCCCTTCGCGGATGCGCGCGGCGAGGTCGAGGCTCGCGCCAAGGGCCGCGCCGCTCGACACGCCGACGAGGAGCCCCTCCTGCGCGAGCCGCCGGGTCAGCGCGTAGGCCCGCTCGGTCGACACGCGGATGTCCTCGTCGGCGAGCGACGGGTCGTAGATGCCGGGACGGATCGCGGTCTCCATGTGCTTCAGCCCTTCGATCCCGTGCATCGGCGAGTCGGGCTGCACCGAGATCAGGCGGATGTCGCGGCGGTGCTCGCGCAGCCGGCGCCCCACGCCGATGAACGTGCCGCTCGTGCCGAGCCCGGCGACGAAGTGCGTGACGCGTCCGCCGGTCTGATCCAGAATCTCCGGCGCCGTGGTGTCGTAGTGCGCGCGCCAGTTCGCGTCGTTGTTGTACTGATCGGCGTAGAAATAGCGGCCGGGCTCCTGCGCGAAAAGCCTGCGGGCTTCGAGGATCGCGCCGTCGGAGCCCTCCATCGCGCTCGTCAGGACGATGTCGGCGCCGTAGGCGCGAAGGGTGCGCGTCCGCTCGGGTGTCACATTCGCGGGCACGCACAGCCGCAGGTTGTAGCCGCGCGCCGCCGCGATCATCGCGTACGCGATCCCCGTGTTGCCGGAGGTGGCGTCGAGAATCGTCATGCCGGGCCGCAGGCGTCCGGCACGCTCTCCTTCCCGCAGGATGGCCGCCGCGGCGCGGTCCTTTACCGATCCTCCGGGGTTCTGGAACTCGGCCTTTGCGTACAGCTCGACGCCCGGCGTGCCGCTCTCGAACTGCCGCAGCCGCAGGAGGGCCGTCCGGCCGATCAGGTCCGCAATCGATTCAGGCGTCGCCGCTCGCGCGATAGTCATTCGTGTCGGTGGACTGAAAACTAAAGAGCCCGGAGGCTGCTGGCCTGCCGGGCTCTGGTCTGGTGCGTTCGATCGGAATCGCGTGATTCAGGATGTTCCCGCAGCAAGACCTCGGCCGCGACAGCCCTTCAGGGCCGCCGCGAGACAACAGGCGCAACAGGTCGCTGCCACGAACGCGATTCCGCCGGACTCGATCATCTTCAACACCCTAATTTCGTTCCTCCGGCGCAAAGAGTCAACGTCTACCGGCTGGTATGACACTGTGCTGCCCCGCTCGAGCTGGCTGCGGAGCGCGGCGCGGATTTACGCCGAGCACTCGCCTTCCTGCACGGACGGGACAAACGCCTGGTCTTCTCCCAGGTCGATGAAGTCTTCAGGCAGGGCGGTCTCCGGCGACAGCGCCGAGAGGTCGCTCAGCCTTGCCTTGACGACGTCCAACTCCACGCGTCTGAAGAACGCCAGCGGGGATTCGGCTGGCGCGCGCTGGTCCCGATACAGCCGGATCAGCCGCTCGATTGCCGCCGCGCTGCGCCTGGCTGGAATCGTGGCCACGTGCCGGCCGAACGTCGTCGTGCCGTTGGACGCGCCGCCGCCGATCATCACGAAGTAGTGCGGCGCCGGCCGGCCGCCGACCTTGCGCAGGCTCCCCTGAAGACCGATGCCGGCAACGTGGTGCTGGCCGCAACCGTTCGGGCAGCCGCTGATCTTGATGTTGAGACCAGGCACCGAGGAGACGAGCGCCGGCCGATCGTGCAAGTCGTCGGCGAGGAGCCGTCCAAGACCGCGGGACTGCGTGACCGCCAGCCGGCACGACTCGGCCCCGGGGCAGCTCGTGACGTCGGCAAGCGTTCCGGCGCCGGCGCTGCCAAGGCCTGCCGCGGCGAGCGCTTCGTAGAGCGGCGCGATCTGGTGCGTGGGTATCCATCGCAGCACGAGATTCTGGTCCGACGTCGTCCGGACCGTGCCGTCGCCAAACGCCAGGGCAAGCTCGCCGAGCACGCGCATCTGATCCGCCGTGAGGTCCCCGAGCGGCGTCGTGATGGTGGCGATGGCGTACGCCGGCTGCTTCTGCGAGCTGACGTTCGTCTCGCGCCATCTCAGGAACCCGCTCGGACCGCCGGCCGCCGGCGGCTCCACGCGCGGAACAACGCCGGGACCGGTCACTTTGCCGGCTGCGACGCGCGCAGCGATCTGGGCTGCCGGCGGCGGAATCGCCACCGAGGCCGCCGGCGGTTCTTCTATCGGCGGCCGCTCGGGATCGAACGGCAGGCTCACGCCGCCCCCGGCGCGGAACCGCTCCAGCTCCTCCTGGAGCTCCGCTCGGAACGCGTCCCATCCGAGCGAGCGCACGAGGAACTTCAGGCGGTTCCGCTGCTTGTGCTTGTAGTCGCCCAGGCGATGGAACACGCGGATGATCGCCTCCGCCAGATTGAGGAGGTCCCCGGCGGGCAGGAAATCGGTCAGCAGCCTGCCGGCGGTCGCGAGCGTGGAGGTTCCTCCGGCGACGGTCACCCGAAAGCCCCGGCGTGGAAGGCCGTCGATCGCCCAGATCCGCGCCGTCAGTCCGATGTCGTTGATCGCGGTCGCGACGTGATCGTCCGTGCAGCCCTCGAAGGCGATCTTGAACTTGCGCGGAAGGCTCGCGCTCAGGGGGTGGCGCAGCAGGTGCCGCGTCAGCGCCTCGGCGTACGGCGTGACGTCGAACACTTCGTCGGCAGCCACGCCGGCGTACGGGCAGGCGGTGATGTTCCTCACCGAATTGCCGCACGCCTCCCTTGTCGTGAGTCCAGCATCGGCGAGCCGCCGCAGCGCGGGTTCCAGGTCGTGCAGCCGCACGAAATGGAACTGCACGTTCTGGCGGGTGGTAATGTGCGCGAAGCCTCGCGAGTACCGCGCGGCGACGTCCGCCAGGGCGTCGAGCTGCTCTGCGCTCAGGATGCCCTGTGGGATCTTGACGCGCAGCATCTGCGCGTCGTCGCTCTGCCGCTGGGCGTACGTGCCGCGCACCAGGCGGAACGCGCGCCACTCGTCCGCAGAGATGTCTCCGCGTTCGAACTGCTCCAGCACACGGACGAACTCATCGATCTCGGCCGCGTCGGCGAACGAGAGGCGTGCGCGCCCCAGCGTCTTCGGATCATCTATTGCCGCCATTCATCCCCCCATCCCTGCCAGCCAACGAACAGCCGCGGGTTCAAGCGCCGCCCGGTCCTGGCCGTCGCCATTCCGCTGCGGCGAAAGCCGTGCGGCAAGCCGGACCACGTCGCCGATCACGATCACGCCTGGCACGCGCGTGCTGAGGTGCGTCTCGCCGGGCCGGCGGAGTTGAGTCAGCGTCGCCGTCCGTGTTTCCGACGCGTTGGTCGAGGATCCGAGCACAATCGCCGCGGGCGTGTCCGCGCTCCAGCCGCGATCGATCATCAGCGCCGCGATTCGCGGAATCTGCCGGAGGCCCATCATCACGATCACCGTGGCGGAGCCGGGCGCGAGCGTGCTCAGAACGGGTGCGTACGCGTCCTCGGAATGACCCGACACGACGAGGAATCCCGAGGCGATCCCGCGGTGCGTCACGGGGATGCCCGCCAACCCCGCGGCCGCGATCGCCGAACTGACGCCCGGGACTATCTCGAAGGGGACACCCGCCGCCGCCAGGGCGAGCCCCTCTTCGCCGCCGCGGCCGAACACGAAGGGGTCTCCCCCCTTCAGCCGGACGACCGATTGCCCGCGGCGGGCCGCGCGGATCATCAGTCGATTGATGAACTCCTGGCTCACGCTTGGCCGGCCAGCGCGCTTGCCGACGTACACGCGGCGCGCTGCGGGCGCCAGCGCGAGGACGTCGGGATCCACGAGCGCGTCGTAGAGCACGAGGTCGGCATCTGCCAGCCGGCGGGCGGCGCGCCGCGTGAGAAGCTCCGCGTCACCAGGCCCGGCGCCCACGAGCGACACCGATCCTGCGGACGAGCCGCGCCTCGCGTCCGACACCCTCCTCGTCGTCACCTCGTCTCCTCCACCGTCGCGGCGTCGGCGCGCGCGTCGTAGATCGCCACCAGCTTCCGCAGCAGCAAGGGGCGCCGCAGCGCCATCGGAACGCCATCGGCGAGCCACTGCCGTCGTGCCGTGCGCGCGGCCGTCATCCAGTCGTCGAGGTCGTCGGGAAGCAAGGCGTCGAGCGCCTCGCGCGCCAGCCCGGCGAGGGCGGGCGCGACGCCGTCTGTCGAGATCGCCACGGTGAGGCCGGCGCGGCGCAACACCGCGCCCGCATACGCGCTCGCGCTCTCCACGTCGTCAACCGCGTTGACGAAGATGCCGCGCGCGTCGGCCGCGCGCGCAACCAGCCGGTTCACATCGGGCGGCGCCGCCGCGACGACAAAGCGCACGCCATCGAGGTCTGCGGGCGCGAACGGCCTGCGGGCGATCTCCACACCGGCGCGGGCGATCTCATCGGCGATGTCCGGGGCGACGACGCGCACGCGCGCCCCCGCTTCGAGGAGGCCGCGCAGCTTGCCCGCGGCCACTGGTCCTCCTCCGACGAGCAGCACGCGCCGGCCGCCGAGTTTCAGAAACACGGGGAACAGCACCTGCTCAGGCATCGACCTCTCCATCGCTTCGCGATTCGAGCGGCGGGCCGGGACGCCCGTGCAGATGAATGCCGCATTCCAGCTTCTCGCCTCCCCAGCGCCCCGACCTCTGGTTGCCGGGGTCGAGAGGCAGCGACGTGCACGGCTCGCAGCCGATGCTGGTGTAGCCACGCGCGTAGAGCGGCAGCAGCGGGATCGCGTGCTCGCTCGCGTAGGCGCGCACCTCCGTTATGGTCCACGCCGCCAGCGGGCTGACCTTCCGCAGGATGTTGCCGCCGGGCAGTTCGACCGGCTCCGTCTCCGCAAGCCGCGACCGGCTCGGCGACTGCTCGCGGCGCAGGGCGGTGAACCAGACGTCGTACGACGCGAGGGCCGCGAAGAGCGGCTCCACCTTGTGGCGCGCGCAGCACTCGGTCGTGCTCTGCCGCCACAGTCCCGGCACGGGAGCGGCGGACCGGAGGTTGACGAGGTTGAGGTTCCACCGCTGCGCGAGCGTGTCGCGATAGGCGTAGGTTTCCGCGAAGTGGTGCACGGTATCCAGGAACAGCACCGGGATGCCGGGCCGCACCTCCAGAAGCATGTGCAGCAGCACGACGCAATCGGCCTGGAAGCTCGAGGTGACGCACGGCGCTGTCGCGCCAGCCAGTTGTTCGGCGATGATCCGCTGCGGATTGGTCATGTGAGGATCTCCTCCAGGGCGCGGCGCACGGCGTCTATCGCCTCGCCGTCGGAGTGCGCCGCGCGAGCGGCCAGCGCGATCCGGCCCGCCGCTCCCGTGGAGAACGTCGGGGCGACCTGCTCTGTCTCCGGGCGAACGATCATGCCCGCGGCCGACGTGAAGCCTGTGGCCGGATCGATGAGTACGAAACTGCCGGTCGCCCGGTTCCGGGCATAAGGGTCGAACGCCAGCGGTCGGGATGTGGTCAGTGTGACGCTGCCGATCTCGTTCAGTTCCAGCCGCCCTTCGACATCGGCCGTGACCGTTCGCGAGGTGTGCTTCAGCAGGTACGGGCGGCGCGGATCGAGCGGCCGCTCGTCCATCCACACGACCTCGGCGGTGAACCGCCGCGACACGTGCACCGCGCCCGTCGACAGCAGGTCGCCGCGACCGATGTCGACGTCGGCATCGACCTCCAGCGCCACCGACATCGGGGCGAAGGCCACTGCGGCATCCCCGTCCCACGTCGTGATTCGGCGGACCCGTGTCCGGATGCCCGACGGCCACACCGTGACCTCGTCGCCAGGACGGATCGAGCCGGAGACCACCTGTCCGGCATAGCCGCGGAAGCCGCCGTCGGACCGCAGGACGATCTGCACGGGGAATCGGAACCCGCCCTGCGGCCGATCGGCCGCGATCTCCGCCGTCTCCAGGTGCTCGAGAAGGCTCGGCCCGTCGTACCACGGGGTTCGCTGGCTGCGGGCGATCACGTTGTCGCCGCACAGTGCGCTCAGCGGGATGGCGCGGACGAGGGCATCGCCGGCGAGATCGGCGAACTCCCGGCACACGGCGTCGAACGTGTCGCGATCGAACCCGACCAGGTCCATCTTGTTCACAGCCAGCACGAAGCTCGTGATCCCGAGCAGCCGTGCGATCCGGGCGTGCCGCCGCGTCTGCTCGCGCACGCCCTGCTGCACGTCCACGAGCAGCATCGCCAGGTCGGCCGTCGACGCGCCGGTGGCCATGTTGCGCGTGTACTGCTCGTGCCCGGGCGTGTCTGCCAGGATGAACTTGCGGCGGCTCGTCGCGAAGTACCGGTACGCGACGTCGATCGTGATCCCCTGCTCTCGCTCGGCGCGCAGGCCGTCGGTGAACAGCGAGAAGTCGATCGCGTCCGCGCCCCCCTGCCGCGTGGCCCGGGACACGGCGTGGATCTGGTCTTCGTAGACGGCGCGCGACTCGTAGAGCAGGCGCCCGACGAGCGTGCTCTTCCCATCGTCGACGCTCCCGGCGGTGCAGAGGCGGAGGAGGTCGCTCATCAGAAGTAACCCTCGCGTTTCTTGAGCTCCATCGAGCCGTCCTGGTCGTGATCGATGATGCGCAGCTGCCGCTCCGAGACGCGCGTGGCAATCAGCTCTTCGATGATCCTCGGCACGGTGTCGGCCGCCGAACGGATTGCGCCGGTGCACGGCGAGCAGCCGAGCGAGCGCATGCGGCACAGCACGCGCTCGGCGCGCTCGCCCGGCCGCAGCGGCACGAACGGCTGCTCGGCGAGGATCAGGCCGCTGCCCCGGACGATCACCTCGCGCTCCCTGGCGAAATAGAGCGGGACGACGGGAATGCGCTCGGCGTCGATGTAGTGCCAGACGTCGAGCTCCGTCCAGTTCGAAAGCGGGAAGACGCGGATGCTCTCGCCGGGACGGAGCCGCCCGTTCAGGAGGCGCCAGAGCTCCGGGCGCTGGCGGCGGGGATCCCACTGCCCGTCCGCGTCGCGGACCGAGAAGATCCGTTCCTTCGCGCGCGACCGTTCCTCATCGCGCCGCGCGCCGCCGATCGCCGCGTCGAAGCCGCCCGCCCGCAGGGCGTCCAGCAGCGCGCGCGTCTTCAGCAGGGCGCAGCAGCGTTGCGTCCCGACGGCGTACGGCTGGGTGCCGTCGGCGATCGCGCCGGCGTTGGTGTGGACGAGCAACCGCGCACCAACCTCCCGGGCGTACCAGTCGCGGAACGCGATCATCTCGCGGAACTTGTACGTCGTGTCGACGTGAAGCAGCGGAAACGGGATCGGCGCGGGATGGAACGCCTTCTGTGCGAGCCGCAGCAGGACCGAAGAGTCCTTGCCGATTGAATAGAGCATCACCGGCCGCTCGAACTCCGCGACGGTCTCGCGCAGAATGTGGATGCTCTCCGCCTCCAGCGCGCGCAGATGGCCCAGGGTCGTGTGCACGGTCATTCCTCCGCCGCCGCGACGCGCGCGAACGATGGAGAGCCGCTCCGCGCCCCCGAGAAGAACCGGTACAGCAGCACCGCGTCAATGACGACGACCGCCGCGAAGATGCCGTAGGCGGCGCCGGGATCGAGCAGGCGCAGCGCGCGGGCCAGCATGGAGATCGCGAACGCCACGATCCACGCGTCGAAGCTCATGCAAATCCGCCTGAACGTCTCCGGGTTGACGCGGCGCACGATCCAGCCGCCGATCGGCACGCCGATGGCGAGCGCGGGCAGCATCGCCGGGAGCAGCCGCGCGCTGCCGGCGGTAAACAGGCCCGTGGACGCATAGGCGAGCAGCGCCGTCGCCGAGAGCGCCAGGCGGATGAGGCCGAGCGCGGCGCGAAACTCGTGCTTCGTCAGCCCCTGGTTGTTCAGCAACAGCGCGAGGGGCGGCCCCGAGACAGTGGTGACGGCGTAGAGCACGCCGACTCCCCCGCCGAGGCCGAACCCGACGGCACGCTCGGACCGGAACGGCCGCCGGATGCCGGCGGCCTGCGCGAGGATCAGCGGCAGCAGGGTCACGAACGTCGCGAGCTTCAGCCACGCCGGGTTCAGGCGCGCCACGATCAGTGTTCCGGCCAGGATGCCCGGCGTCGCGCCTGCGACGAGCGGAAGCACCCGTTTGCGCACCGCCGGCAGCGCGTCCCGATTCATCACGACCAGCCACGCGTTCATCGCCACCTCGACGAGCACCAGCGCGGGATTGAGCACGCGGTTGGTGAAGAAGAGCAGCGCCAGCGGTACGGCAATCGTGGAGAACCCGTAGCCCAGCGCGCCGTTGACGATGGCGGCGACGAGCGTGATGGCGAGCAGCGCTCCGGCGTGGTCCGGCATCTGTGTCCTGTGAAAAACAAAAAAGCCCGGGAGGCCTTTCGGCCTGCCGGGCTTCGGTCTGCTTTGCGCGCTGTCCGGGGTTACCGGTTCATGATGTCAATACAGCAAGGCCTCCACCGCGGCACGAGGGGCGCGAGGACAACACGCGCACGACCGGACGGCGGTGGGAGACATCACGTTTGTAAGGTATGCGCCGCGACGCGCCGCGTCAAGGCACCATCGGCGCTATGACGCACTGCGTCGCGATCGGGCGCGGCCTTCGCTCGCGCGGGGCCGGCTCGGCCGGCGTTCACGCCGGCTGTTTCCACTCCCAGTCGGCGAACACCTCGTCGATCGGCGTGTGAAGCAGGTGATTCGAGTAGTTGCTCAGGGTCTTCACGGCGATGGCCAGGATGATTTCGAGCACGTGGCGCTCGGCGAATCCGGCTCCGAGAAACGCCTGGACTTCGCCTGTCGAAGGCAGCCCCCGTGTCTCGAGCAGGACGTCGGTGAAGCGGCTGAGCGCCGCCAGTTTCGGGTCCGGGATCGACTGCCGCTCCCGAATCGCGGCGGTCACCGGCGGCGGGACCTTCGACATCCGGTCGGCGATCATGCTGTGAGCGGCCATGCAGTAGTCGCAGCCGTTGCTCCGGCTGATGGTCAGGAACACCACCTCCTGCTCGGCGGACGTGAGGCCGGAGTCCTTTCGGAACCGGTCGTAGCCATCCAGATACGTCTGGAGCAGCCCAGGGGAGTTGGCCATCCCCGCGTACATGTTCGGAATGAAGCCCACCTGGGCCCTGGCCCGCTCCAGAACGGCCCTGGCCTTCGCGTCGGCGTTGTCGAGGGTTTGTGGCGGCAGCGTCAGCTTGTATTCGCTCGTCATGTGTGTCTCCTGCAACGGGTTGTCGTCCGTTCATCCACGCTGGTTCGGAACGGTCGTTCCAAACCAGGTCAAAAAAAAGGTCACGCCCGGAGCGGACCGACGCCGAGCACCTTGAGCGCGAAGGCGATCATCGCGAGGGGGGCCGCGGCGAGCCACATGTCCGCCCAGGCGCCGCGGCCGGCCCGGTCGAGGACGGGGGCGACGTTGCGCAGCATCCTGAGGATCGGCTTCACGATCCCGCCGCTCTCCGACGGGCGCAGCGGCCGGCCGGCGGCAACCGCCTCGAGGGCCGCGGCCAGGGCCGGCGTGTCGTTGGCCCACTGGGCGCGAAACAGAATCGTCCCATCGGCTCCGAGCAGGTACGCCGAGTTCGGCTTCGGGCTCATGGCGCGGTGCAGCGACCCGTCGATGTCGTCCACCGCCACGTCGAACGCGAATCCGTAGATGTCGCGCAGCTTCGCCGCCCGCGCCAGCTTCGCCTCCATCGTCCTGGGTTGTGGAAGCGCCTGCCCCGGGTGCGCCTCGCGAACGCTGACCATCACGACGCGCACGCGGTCCCCAAAGCGGCGGTGCAGCTCGTGCAGCCCCGGCGCGGCGTTGTCGGTCACCGGACACGTGCTGGATCCGAAGATCAGCAGCGCCGGCCTCCCGCCGAGGTCGCTGGAGCGGAAACGCCCGCCGCCGACCGTCGGCAGATCGAAGTCGGGCACGCGATCACCGGGGGCCGGGTCCGCACGGGCGAACCTCATGTCCCTCATCACCGTCGGCAGCGTCAGATGGTCGAAGCGGTAGCGTTCGCCGGCGGCGAGCCCCGCGGCGGCGGCCCCCGGGCCGTCGAACGCGTTGAGCGGTGGCATGTCTGTGGGTCTGGTCCTCATACCGTTGTCCTCAGGTCAAGCGTCGCATCGCCTCATCGACGATCGTCTGGAGCAACCGCCGCTCGGGCCGACTGCGCGTCAGGACGGCCAGACCGATGAGCGACGCCAGCAGGCCGCTCGCCGTTTCCCCGGGCTTGACGTGCGGGGGAATCTCGCCGGTCACCTTCCCGTTCCTGATCATCCGCGCGAAGAAGGCCTCGATCTCCTTCTGGGCACGGGCCACGATTCTTCCCGCCTCCCGATCGTGCGCCGCCAGCTCCAGCGCCGTGTTTGTCAGGAAACAGCCCCGGTTGCCCCCCTTCTGCGAGACGGGCAACGCGAAAGCCAGCAGCAGTTGCCGGATCGCCTCGCGCGGGGCGTGGCGGGCCTCCAGGTCCGAGAGCCGCCGGTCCCGCAGCCGGTCGTCATACATGCGCAACGCCGCGAGAAACAGCTCGTGCTTGTCGCGGTACGTCGCATAGAGGCTCGCGCGATTGACACCGGTGCGGCTGACCAGATCCTGCATCGACGTCGCCTCGTATCCACGGCTCCAGAAAGCGTGCATGGCCTTGTCGAGGACCTCGTCGACGTCGAACTGCTTCTGCCAGGGCATGATGAGGCTCCGTATCCGGCAGTATAGAATTGTTTGGAACGATCGGTCAACGATCTGCTCGTCGCGATCCCGCCGCATCGCGGTGGGCACCGGCGGCGTCGCGCACCTCGTCTGCGAGGTGCCACCCACGTGTCCATGCCGAGGAACCGAAAGTTCCTCCGGGCGAGGTCTCCGTGGATCTCCGACAGTCGCCCCAGTTCGATCGCGCTCGGGCGGGGGGTCAGTCGCCTTGCCGCGGCGGTTGCGTCAAGCGCTCGCGCGGCGGCACGCGCTCGCAGTCGTGCGCGCGAGGCGCGTTCTCGATCCATCTGCAGGGACGCGGGCAATGGCTATCGGGCACTCTCTTCTTGCGTGAGCTGGTGGACGCGCTGATGCGACAGCCCCAGGAGACGAGCGGCATCGCGTGCGCTCATCTTCAGTTTGCCGGCTCGCAATACTCGGACGGCGCGTCGAGCCGCGCGGGCGGCCCGCCGGTCGTCTTCGTCGGCCTTCTTGCGAAGAGCCGCGTAGGCGCGAATTGCCCTCGTCGCGGCACGCGGCAGCTTCACGTCGTCAACGATTGCGGCCCGACGCGCATCGTCGACAAACAGTTCCAGCGCCTCCCGGATCCGGCGCCGAGCCTCGTCGACAGTGCGACCCTGCGTGTGGCAGCCGCGGATACCGCGCACGGTGGCGACCCACCAGACCGACTCGTCTCGCTCGTAGGCCACCCGATATGACTTCACGGCTTCTTCAACCATCCCTTTCCGAGGCACGGCTCCAGGTCGCGCTCGATGCGGCGCAGCAGACCGGGACCGATGTCTTCACCCGCATGAACCGGTACGGTCGTCACACACTGGCCGCATTCGATGCGTAGATGCGAGCCTCGTTGCCGGCGCTCGACGCAACCGAAGGACCTCAGGATGCGCAGAAGGTCCTTCGCGGTCACGGGATCAGGATACCCGACGACCGGCTGATGTGTCTAGCTAGATAGACAGATGCAGATCGGTCGGCCGTTTCGGGTCTTGGACGACGGATTCGTCAAGGCGATCGATTACATGGGGTCGGACGATTCGATCGTACAGGCGATGCCCGTGTGGGGCAGCGATGCGCGTCGTTCGCTCATGGGTCACCAGCGTGCCCTCCGGCGACGCCTCGAGGGTGCGCTGGCCCCGAGTGCGCGCTTGGCGATGACGACGAGCTTCATGGCTCGAACTGCGGGTTGAACGGAGACTCGTCGACCAGGCGCCAATGGGTCGCTCCGGCCAATGGCGAGACGGCCCACTTGCGGGGCCTCAACGTCCACCAGCGCCCCGATCCTCCAGTGAGTTCGGTTCGATCGCTCCTCGACACCTCCACACTGGCGTCACCGCAGAGATGCAACTGCTGCTGCGCGTCGAAGTCCACGAGGACCAATCCGGCGCGCGGCTCGACCGTCATGTTTCCAAGGCTGCAGAACATGGAGTTCCCCGGGTAGTCAGGGACGAGCACGGCATCGCCGTCCATTCGCATGTAGCCACGTCGGCCCCCCCGGTGCGAGCAATCGACGCTCCCCTCTGGCCCAACGCTCACGACGAATGCGGTATCCGTTCGAGACAGCCACGCTCGCACGTGAGCCGGCACGCCCAGTCCCCTCGAGGTCGTCGCCGACGATACGACTGTGGCCGTCTCGACGCGTTCGCGCTTCTGGATGTACTTGGGGCAATTCGGAAAGGCCTGCTCGACGGCGATCCGCAGCTCGCGAGCAGTTGAGCGCTCGACGACGCCATTGACCCTCAGTCGACGCCTCGTGGCCAGGTCGATGAAGAGCATGCCGAGCGCGTCGGTCGCGCGAATATCGTCGTGCAACGTCCCGAGGTCCATGGCACTGCCCGATGTTCGAATCGTCACGGCCGTCCCACCTTCGTCGCAGGACGCAAACCCGGGCTCACCCACTACCAGGGACGCCCAGGGATCGCCCGACGGGTCGAGCCACCCGATCGCCACGTGGGACTGCTGACTCACGAAGGGTCGAGCAGGCGCGGGGATGGCACTCGAGATCACGCGTCCATTGAGGATCGCCTGACTTCGTTCGCCAGCCAGTTCTTGAACGGCGATCTCGCCTCGATGATAGGGCTCGGTCACAAGGATCCCTCCAGGTAGAAAGGGCCGGGGCCCACCGGGGCCCCGCGGTGTCACAGGCTTGCGTGGTTGGTCAGAAGTTCAGGACGCGGTAGCCTGCGTCCAGGTACTTGGACAGATCGATGATTCCGGAGGTGCCCGGAATCGCCTTCTCGTGAATCAGCTTCGCACCGGCGTTCCTGGCGTCCTGCGTCGCACCGAACACGTCGGCGCAGCCACCACAGACACCCACCACGCTGTCCTTGACCGCGTTGTAGAGCGCATGCGCCGGGTGAGCGGGCTTCACCAGCTCACTCGCCCAGCGCACGCCGGCGCCCTGGAAGATCAGAGCCACTTCCTGCTTCTTTTCGAGCAGCTCGTAGGCCACGAACATGCCATTGAACAGTCGGCCGAGCGCTTCTTCGCTGCCGGACTTCGGATCGGAATAGATGACGATTGCGGTCTTCGACATGGGACACTCCTAAGAGACTTGAGGTTGTTGGTTACCGACTGGGTTGTGCAACGTCCCAAGGCAGAAGGCGTGCCGAACCAAGCCAGTCGCTTAACTCGTTGACATTGGGGGTGTTAGGCCAAGAGAATTGAGATTTGCGATCAACGATAAATCGTGAATAACGATATTTAGTTGAGCTGCGTAACGAGTTTCCGTAAAATAAAGGACGATGGATCCGGCGAAGTTGCCGCGGGTGATGGTGGCCACCGCCGAGCGGCGCGGGCTGAGCGACGTCCTGCGGACGATGGCCGACGGCATCGCGCAGTGCTCGAACGTGGTGCTGGCGCGAATCTGGCTCATCGCGTCCGGCGAGGCCTGCAGCGTGTGTCGCGGGCGCGCCGAAGCGCGCGACCAGTCCCGCTCGCTGCACCTCGTGGCGAGCGCGGGGGGCTCGCGCGATCCGGGGGCGGACTACAGCCGCCTGGATGGTGCCTTCCATCGGTTCGCGATCGGCGAGCGGAAGATCGGTCGAGTTGCCGAATCGGGCGAGCCGCTCCTGCTGACCGGGCTCCGCGGCGACGAAGAATGGGCGGCCGACCCGGGCTGGCTGAAACGCGAGGGCATTCGGACGGCGGCGGCCCAGCCGCTCGTCTTTCAGGGCGACATCCTCGGCGTGCTCGCCATGTTCGATCGCGGCGAGCTCGACGATCATGCTCTCGAGTGGCTGCGCATGTTCGCCGATTACGCCGCGGTGAGCATCGCGAACGCGCGCGCGCTCGAAGAGATCGACGTGCTTCGCGCGAAGCTCGAGGAGGAGAACCTCTACCTCCGAGAGGAGGTCACGGCCGCCCTCGGCATGGGCGACTTCGTCGGCGAGAGCCCGGCCCTCCAGAAAGTCCTCCGGCAAGTGCAACTGGTCGCCCCGACTGACGCGTCGGTGCTCATCACCGGCGAAAGCGGGACCGGGAAGGAGCTCGTCGCGCGCGCCATCCATGAGGCCAGCACCCGAAAGGGCCGGGCGCTCATCAAGGTGAACTGCGGCGCGGTGCCGGACACGCTGTTCGAAAGCGAGTTCTTCGGGCACGTCAAGGGGGCCTTCACCGGCGCGTTGACCGATCGTCCCGGCCGCTTCGAGCTGGCCGATCGCGGAACGCTGTTCCTCGACGAGATCGGCGAGGTGCCCCTGGCGATGCAGACGAAGCTGCTTCGCGTGCTGCAGGAGCGCGAGTTCGAACGCGTGGGCGATACCAGGACCCGTAAAGTCGATGTCCGCGTGATTGCGGCGACCAATCGCGACCTCAAGCGGGAAGTCGAGGCGGGCCGGTTCCGGCAGGATCTCTTCTATCGTCTGAGCGTGTTCCCCGTCGAGATTCCTCCGCTTCGTGAGCGTCGTGAGGACATTCCGCGGCTCGTGCAGCACTTCGTGGCGCAGAGCGCACGGCGATTGAACCGGCCGGTGCCACGCGTCAGGCAACCGGAGCTGACCTCGCTTGCCGCGCACGACTGGCCCGGCAACGTCCGCGAATTGCAGAATCTCGTGGAGCGCGCGGTGATCGTCTGGCAGGGAGGCCCGCTCCAATTCCCGCTCGAGCCGGTGGCGCGGCGGAACGCGACGCCCTCGACTGCCGACACGTCGCCGGCATCGCCACTGCTGACAAGAGCCGAGCTGAAGCGGCTGGAGCGCGAGAGCATTTCCCGCGCGCTGGAGCAGGCCAACGGGAGGGTGTCTGGCCCCGGCGGGGCGGCCGAGTTGTTAGGGCTCCGCCCGACGACGCTGGCGTCGCGCATCGCGGCGCTCGGACTGAAACGAACCCGGGCAATGGCCCCGAACTTTTTGTAGGGCCCGGCCAACGTCGCGACCTCGGAATAAAGCAGGACTGTGGCAAACCGGTCCCGCAAGACGCGAGCGTCCCCGAACACCTCCTTGAAATCAGGCCCGAGCGCCTCTACGTCCAACAGCGTTTCGTTGACATCGCAGACGATGACGCGAGGCATGTGATGATCTCCGGTCACTCGAAGCCGATACGCGCACGCAGGCGCCGGTCCCGGTAGTCGCCAGGAACGCCGAGGCCGATCTCGAGGAGCTGTACCTGTGGGACAGGTCGCAGCGGGCAGTACGAAACAGCCGGCGACGTGTGTTCGCGAGGCACTACAGCTCCCGGCGGAGCGCGACCAGGCGCGGGAGCAGCTTCGTGCCGACGTGCAGGCGGGCTTTGATCCGTTGGCCTGAGGCGAGGCACGTGTTTACGAGAAGATGTCGGGCCGGCAGCTCGCCGAGCGGATCCGGTCGCGCGGTCGTGCGGCTCGCGCCAAGAAGTCGTAGCGTCAGCGTCGCCCGAGATCGTCCAGCAGCGCGCGCGCTCGGCGCAGGTCGACCGTCTCGAATCCTTCTGTGAACCAGACATAGATGCCGCCCACCAGCGCGCGCGCCTCTATTCCCCGCCCCACGTCTTTCAGGAGATCGGCAAGACCGATGGCTGCCCGCAGCTCGAATAGCTTCGCCCGCTGGCGTTGTGCAATTCCTATGGCGTCCCGGTAGCACGCTTCGGCACCTGCCGTGTCGGACAGGCGCCGGAGAATGTCCCCTTTGATTCGCACGATCTGCGACAGGTACAGACCTTCGCGATGTTCTTCGGCCTCCTGACTCGCGCGTTCAGTGTGTTCGAGAGCGCGATCGAGGTGTCCCTCGGTCGCGTACGCCTCCGCCAGCCAGGCCCGATAGCCCGTTCTGTGCAAGGCGACTCCGGCGACCGTCATTTCTGCCACGCGGGCGTCGAGTTCCAGGAGTGCCGCGCGGTTGCCGAGGTTGTACTCGGCGATCGCCGTCACCGCTGGAACAAACCGCTGGAACACCCCGAAGTCGTGCCGGTCGGCGCTCGCCTTGGCTTCCCGGGCGAGCGAGAGCGCGCCCTCCATGTCGTCACGCAGCAGGTGCGCGTGCGCCGAGAGCATCTGGGTGTATGCCAGGGAAAACGGATGGTTCAATGCGCGCGCGGCCTCGACAGCCTCGCGACCGAGCGACATCGCCCGCTCTGGAAAACCGAGCAGCGTCAGTGCGGTTTCAAGATAGGCCTTCACCCCGCAGACGGGATCCTGACCGTACTCGACTGCAACCTCGCGCCGGTCGTGGCCGACCTCGAACCGCAGACTGCGTTCCAACGCCTGTACGGCGGTGGAGAAGTCCCCCATGCTGTGGGAGGTCGCCCCTGTCGCCCAGTGTGCGTGGAGTTGGCAGACCGGGCTGTCGAGCCGGACCGCCAGATGCACGAGCTGTCTCGCCGTGTCGAGCGCGGCCTGAAAATGACCGGCGACATAGTGGTAGGCGAACACGCCCCAGACGGCATGGAAGAGCGCCGGTGTTTCGCCGACGTCAGCGGATCGCTTCTCCGCGCGGCGGAACGTCTCTTCGACGTCGGACGCCGACCAGCCGTGCAGGGCGGTTTGCGCCGTGCCCTGCGTCAGGAGCAGCTGGAGCTCGCGCTCACACCGTTCGGCGCCCTCCGGGAGCGCTGTGAGTGCCGCGAGACCGCGGCCTGCGAGCGCGACAACCTCCTGATTTGCCGACAGCCCGCCGGCCTGCCGGGCCGCGACGTGGAAGTACCGCGCCGCGCGATCGAAATCGCGTCCCGCCTCGAAAAGACATGCGAGCTCGGAGGCCAACGCGGGAGTGTCGACTCCATGAAACGCGATCAACCCGTTGGCGACGGCACGACTCAGCGCCGTCAGCCGCGCGGGCGCGAGCGACCCATAGAGGACGTTTTGGTACAGCGTGTGCACGAACCGGTATCGGCGCGTCACACTGCGATCCGGCAGTTCTTCGTCGCGCACCAGCCGCACCAGCGCATGGACCCGCGCGATCGACTCCAGCTGTTCCTCGATATCGGCGGCGTCGGCGCCGAGCGCCCGAGCGATCACGGCCGCTTGAAAGTCCGTGCCCTGCACGCTGGCAGCCGTCAAGAGCCGACGGTCCTTGTCATCGAGGCGATCGACCGTCCGCTGGATCATTGCCAGGACCGTGGCTGGCACCTCGCGTTCGATGCCGGGGAGCTCCGCGGTGAGCGCCCAGCGCCCGTCGATGCGCGCGATGACGCCGCGGTCGCGCAGATAGCGCAGGAGGTCCGTCATGAACAGCGGATTGCCTTCGGTCTTGTCGTGGACGAGCGATGCGAACGACGCCTGAAAGCAGTGGTCCGGAAACAGGAGATCCAGGTAGCCGGCCACATCGTCCCGCGTGAGAAAGCTCACGGGCAGATCGCGCCCGGTTCCCTTGGCCTGCAGCTCCAGCTTCAGCGCGGCGAACGGGTGCTTCGCGAGCGCGAGATCCGCGGGACGATAGGTGACGATCACGAACGCGCGCGTTGTGTCGAAGTGGGCGGCGAGGTACGAGAGCGCGTCCACGGTGGACGCGTCAGCCCAGTGCACGTCGTCGAGGAACAGAACGAGCGGCTGGAGCCGGCCAGCCTCGCGGAGAAAGGCCACGAACTCGCGCTTGAGGCGCTCCTGCGAGGCGCTCTTCACGTCGGCGATCGGATAGTTGCCCGAAAAATCTTCCGGTTTCAGCGGCGCGACCTGCGCGTGCCAGGTGGGCGCGACGGTGCGGAGCAGGGCCGCGTGCTGCCCATCGGAGCGAGCCAGGCTGTCCAACGCCTCCAGCACGGGAAGATAGGCCTCGGTCCCGGCCAGCCGCTCGGAGCATCGTCCGCGGGCCACGGTGCAGGCGCGCCCCTCGCGGCGGAGGTCCGTCAGGAAGTCCTCCACGAGCGTCGTCTTGCCGAGACCGGGCTCGCCGGCGATGCCGACGAGGAGGCCGAGGCCGCTCGCGACCACGTCGAAGGCGGCCTGCAAGGCTGCGCGGTCGGCCGCACGGCCGACCGTCGGCTGCGCGCGGACTGGAGCGAGGAGGGACTGGATCGGCGACCTCGATTCACTTTCTTTCAGACCGACGCGCCGCAGGAGCGCCGCGAAGCGCGCGTCGGTCCGCAAGGGATCCATGCTGGGGTCGATTGCCAGCCACGGTACCCAGCCGCTGCGTTCGTGAACCGCTCGATCGAGCCACTCGAACGCCATGTCGGCGTCGCCGAGCGCCACGTAGATTCGCCCGATGTCGTCGGGCGGGACGTAGGTGCGAGCCGCCTTCGACAGCAACGTCTCGAGCACCCCGCGCGCCTTCTCCTCGACGCGAGCGAGCGCGTAGGCATACCCCAGCCAAGGCAGGAACTCTTCACCCGTGAGGTTCAGGACCTTCTCCAGTTCGCGGATCGCGTCGTCGAATCGCCGCTGCTGGAGGTACACCCACGCGAGCGACCAGCGCGCGACCGCGGCGTTCGGGTCCATTTCGAGCGCGTGCTGAAACTGCGCGAGGGCGCGATCGTAATCGCGTGCGAGGAAGTATTGCTGCCCGACGGCGACGTTCAGCAGAACAGAGAGCGGATCGAGCGTGCGTGCGCGCTCGCTTGCGGCAATCGATTCCGCCATTCGTCCATGCATGCCGAAATACCAGGCCTGGTACTGATGCGCCATCGCATATCCGGGATTGAGATCGATGGCCCGTTTCAGCTCCCGCTCCGCCCCATCCCAGTCCCAGTCGTAATAGATGGCCGTATAGCCGAGTGCCGCATGTGCTTCGACGAGAGTGTCGTCGAGGTCGAGCGCACGCCGTGCCGCGGCCTTCGCTTTCGGCACGACGTCGTGCGGGCGCGCCCAGCCGAACCAGGCAAGGACGTTGTAGTAGTCGGCGACGCCCGCGTGTGCAGGCGCGTAGTTCGGATCGCGTGCAATCGCCTGCTCGAAATACTCGATGCTGTGGCGGAAGCGGGCTTCCCCCGCGCGGTTCCAGTAGTAGCGGCCCTGAAGGTACAGCGCGTAGACGTCCGGATCGACCTGGCGAACGGCGGCAAGACGCGCCTGCTCCTGCGGCGTCACCTGGATGCGGATCTCCTGCGCAATGGCTCGTGCCACGTCGCTCTGGAGGGCGAGGACGTCGCGCAGGTCGCGCTCGTAGCTCCCGGCCCACAGGTGCGTGTCGCTGGCCGCGTGGATCAACTGGGCGGTGATGCGGATGCGGCCGTCGGCCCGCAGCGCCGAGCCTTCAACGATGGCATCGACGTTCAGCTCCCGCGCGATCTGCGGCAGCGGCTTGCGGGCATCCTTGTACTGCATGATCGACGTCCGCGAGATGACGCGCAGCGCGCCGATTCGCGCGAGGTTCGCGATGAGCGCCTCGGTCATGCCGTCGGCGAAATAGTCTTCGCCGCTGTCCCGTGACAAATTGACGAGCGGGAGCACGGCGAGAGACCGGATTGCCGATCCCGCTGGATTTGCGGCGGCCGGCCGCCATTCGACCGCCCATGTGCGATCGGCAAGATGGCCGAGCCCCATTCGGTGCACGAGCGCGACGAAGCGCGGATCGCGCCGGACAAAATCCAGGCATGGACTGCTCACCATGAATACGGTGGCGCTGATGCGCTGTGTGATTGCCGTCTCGAGCGACCGCAACGCCCCTTCGGCATCGCCGAGGCCGGCATACAGATACAGCTTCCAGGCCGCGATGTTGCTGCCACCTTGTTCCAGCGTCTCGAGTTCCCTCAGGCAGGAAAGCGCTTCCCCTCGCGCGCCGGCAAGCGCGTGGCAGAACCCGAGCAGCGCCACGTGGTGGGCCGCCCGGCCGTCGAGCTCGATCGAGCGCTGCAGGCTGGCGATCGCCTCCGGGGAAAACCGCATTGCCAGGGCGCAGCCCAACGCGAAATGGGCATAGCCGTAGAAGGGGTGGAACTCGACCACTTGACGGGCGTGATCGACCGCGCGATCGAATGCGCGGCTCCATATGTGCACCCATACCAGCTCGACCTGGAACCAGGGATCCGTCGGATCAAGGGCGATGGCGCGCGACGCGTGATCGAGCGCCTCGGCGCAGCGGGTATCGAGCCACATCATCGCCGCGCCGTAGTGGTTGTGGGCCACAGCGGAGTTGGGGTTCAGCCGCAGCGCCTCACGGAAGGCCGATTCCGCGCGGGCGATGTCCCACTCGAAGAAGGTCGCGACCAGGGCGCGGGCGAGGTGCGCTTCCGACAAGGTCGGCGCCAGTTGCAGCGCCCGCTCGGCGGCGGCCAGCGCCCGGGCCATGGCATCGCGCGCCGGCCGTGCGTCCCATGCCATGGTGAGCTTCACGTACATCTCGGCGGCGGCGGCAAACGCCGCTCCGTACTCCGGGTCCCTGTTCGTTGCCAGTTCGAACCACTCGAGCGCGCTGCGCAGACCGGCCGTGGTGGCCTGTCGCGCGTAGTGCCGGCCCCTCAGGTAGGCATCGGCGGCTTCGGGCTTCGGCGCCCTTTGAGGCGGCCGCAGTCGAAGCTGCAGCGCGCCCGCAATCGCCTGCGAGACCCGCTCTTGGAGCGCGAACACGTCCGTGAGATCCCCCGCAAACTTGTCGGCCCAGAGCGTCCGGCCTCGCGAGACGTCCACGAGCTGTGCCGTGATGCGGACCGTCTCACCCGCCTTCCGAACACGGCCCTCGACAACGTACACGACGTTGAATTCGCGAGCGATGTCGGCGAGAGGCCTGTTAGCGGTCTTCGGTCGAAACGAGGCGGCGGCCGGAACGACACGGAGGTCCGGAACGACCGAAAGATCCGTGATCAGTTCGTCGGTCAGGCCATCGGCGAAGTACGCGTCCTCGACATCGTGGCTGAGATTGGCGAATGGCAGGACGAGGACCGACTTCTCGGGTGTGCCCTCGCACATGTCCGCGACCGGGGGAGAAACCAGAATCGGGGCGTTTGTTGCCGCTGGTGCGTCGGCCGCCACCAGCTCGAGTGCGGCCCGCACCTCGCCCGCGCTTTGATATCGGAACGCCGGCTCCTTTGCGAGACAGCGCTTCACGATCGCACGGTATGCCGCCGGCAGCGCGGCAGGCAGAGGCTCGGGATCGTCACGCAGAATCGAGGAGGCGATCTCGAACGTCGCCGCGCCTCGAAAGGGCCGACTCCCAGCCGCCAACTCGTGCAGTACCACTCCAAGAGCCCAGATGTCACTACGGTGATCGGCCGTTCCGCCGCGCAGCACCTCGGGCGCCATGTACGGCACCGTGCCGGCGGCCGTTTCCGGAGTCGTGGTGACGAGCTCGGTCATCGCATCTCCCGGAACGTGAAGACGGTGCGCGATGCCGAAGTCGAGCACTTTGACGCGGCCGTCGGCGGTGACCATCAGGTTCGTGCTCTTCAGATCGCGGTGCACGACGCCCCGCTCGTGCGCGTGCGACAGCGCATCCGCAATCTGGGCGCCGTAGCGGAGCGCGCTCGACAGCGGCAGACCCTCGACTGCCAGCTCCGAGAGCAGCCGGCCCTGCACGTGCTCCATCACGATGAACAGGCGGTTCTCGGCATCAGCGATTTCGTGAATCGTGCAGATGTGCGGATGGTTCAGCGCCGCAGCGGCGCGCGCCTCGTGTCGCAGGCGCTCGTCGGCTTCGGCACTGCCTCCCGTCACGAGCTTGACGGCAACGAGGCGGTCGAGGCGCGTGTCGCGCGCTTTGTAGACCTCGCCCATGCCGCCGGCGCCAAGCAGGCTCAGGATCTCGTAGGCGCCAAGCCTCGTACCGGGACCGATGGTCATGCCCGTATTTCCATGTCAAATGCCCGCATCCGTTCTCTCGCCCGGGTCGTCAGCTCGTTGAAGGCGGGTTCCGCGCGCAATGGCGCCACCCACGAATCCGTGCGGGAGAAGAACGCGGTGTTCCAGAAGCCACGCCGGACCCCGCGAGCCGCGCGTGAACGCCGCCGCGATCTGGTTTCGCGTGGAGCGCGCCGGCTGCAGTGATGGTATGGACTCCTCCCCGTTCATTCGCGGCATCATGTGCCGTGATGAAGGCTTGGGTTCAACAAGCTGAACGAAGAGGAGGCCGACATGGATGCTACGACGGTGGCGGTGGACTTGGCAAAGGATGTCTTTCAAGTG
>JACPDI010000024.1 GCA_016184105.1 Acidobacteriota bacterium | reverse complement strand
GTCGTGGCGTAGCTGACGACCCGCGCGAGTGGCCTGGCAGAAAGCTTCTTCAACCCATTCTCGGAGGCGACGACGAGCGCCGCCGCGCCGTCGTTGATGCCGGAGGCATTGCCCGCCGTCACGCTCCCCTCTTTCCTGAACGCCGGCCTCAGGGCGCCGAGCGTCCCGGCCGTGGTGCCCGGGCGCGGATGCTCGTCGCGCTCGACCCTGACGGGCGAGCCCTTCCTCTGCGGAACATCGACGGGAACAATCTCGCGCGAGAATTTTCCTGCGCTGATGGCCAGCTCGGCGCGCCGCTGGCTCTCGGCCGCGAAGGCGTCCTGGTCCGCGCGCGGAACGTTGTATCGTGTCGCGACCTCCTCGGCCGTGATGCCCATGTGGCATCCCTTGATGGCGCACGTCAGCCCCTCGGCGAGCATCGTGTCCACGACCTCCTGGTGACCCATGCGGTAGCCCCAGCGCGCTCCCTTGAGGACGTACGGCGCATTGCTCATCGACTCGGCGCCACCGGCCACGAGCACATCGACATACCCGCACCGCAACGCCTCGACCGCATGGACGACGGCCGAGAGGCCGGACCCGCAGACGCGGTTGATCGTCTCGGCGGGCACTTCGACCGGCAGGCCGGCCTTGAGGGCCGCCTGCCGCGCCACGTTCATGCCGGCTCCGGCCTGCAGCACGCACCCAAGGATGACGTCGCCCACCTCCTCCGGGCGGGCGCCGGCCCGTGCAAGCGCCTCGCGGACGACGATGGCGCCGAGGTCGGCGGCGGACAGATCTTTCAGCGCGCCGCCGAACGCTCCAATCGGGGTGCGGCACGCGCTCACGAGATAGGCATCAAGACTCATCAGGATTCCAGTTCTGGAAGATTGCGATACAAATCAAGGGCATCAGGATTGGCGAGCGCCTCGCGGTTCTTCACCTGGCGCCCGTGGACGACGTCGCGGACGGCAAGCTCGGTGATTTTTCCGCTCTTCGTCCGCGGGATGTCACGCACCGCGACGATGCGCGCGGGTACGTGTCGTGGGGTCGTGTTCCGGCGGATCTGGTCGCGAATGCGCTGCTGGAGCGCCGCATCGAGCGCGACGCCCTCGCGCAGATGGACGAACAGCACGACCCGCTCGTCTCCCTGCCAGTGCTGGCCGACGACCAGGCTTTCGAGCACTTCCGGGAGCTGTTCGACCTGCCGGTAGATCTCGGCCGTGCCGATCCGCACGCCGCCGGGGTTCAGGACGGCGTCGGACCGGCCGTGGATGATGACGCCGTCATGGTCCGTGATTTCGGCGTAGTCCCCATGGGCCCACACGCCGGGGTATTTCTCGAAATACGCCGCGCGGTACTTGCAGTCGTCCGGGTCGTTCCAGAACCCGACGGGCATCGACGGGAACGATCGCCGGCACACCAGCTCCCCCTTCTCCTGCCGCACCGGCGTGCCGGTCTCGTCGAACACGTCGACGTCCATCCCCAGCGCTCTTGTCTGGATTTCCCCGCGCCAGACCGGCCCGCATGGATTCCCGCCGACAAAGCAGCTGATGATGTCGGTCCCCCCGGAGATCGACGCGAGGTGCAGATCCTTCTTGATTGCGCGGTAGACGTAGTCGAAGCTCTCGGGGGCCAGCGGCGAGCCCGTGGAGGTCATCGTGCGGAGCGCGTCCAGGCGGTGCGTGCGCGCGGGCTCGAGGCCTGCCTTGCTCGCCGCGTCGATGAATTTCGCGGAGGTGCCGAACAGCGTCATCCTCTCCGCCTCCGCGAAGTCGAACAGCACGTTGCCGTCCGGATGGAACGGCGAGCCGTCGTACAGGAGCAGCGTGGCGCCGGAGGCCAGCGCGGTGAGCAGCCAGTTCCACATCATCCAGCCGCACGTCGTGAAGTAGAACACCCGATCGCGGGGATGGATGTCGCAGTGGAGCTGGTGCTCCTTGAGATGCTGGAGCAGCGTGCCGCCCGCACCGTGGACGATACATTTCGGGGCGCCGGTCGTGCCGCTCGAGTACAGGATGTAGAGCGGATGATCGAACGGTAGCGACTCGAACGCGATCTCGCCATCGCCCGCCGGCGCCATGGCGTCCTCCCAGCGCACGGCCGCCCGGATGGCGGACACGTCAGGCGACTCGTGCAAGTACGGCAACACGATGACGCGCTCCAAAGACGGCAGCCCGTCCACAATCTCCCGCACCTTGCTCAACGAGTCGAATCGCTTGCCGCCGTGGACATAGCCGTCGACGCCGAACAGCACGCGCGGGGCGATCTGCCCGAAGCGATCGAGAACGCCCTGCACGCCGAAGTCGGGTGAGGTGGACGACCAGATGGCGCCCACGGCGGCGGCGCCCAGCGCGGCGATCATCGTTTCCGGCACATTCGGCATGTACCCGCAGACGCGATCCCCTGGCCGGATGCCATGCCCCCGGAGCGTCGCCGCCACGGCGGCCACGCTGTCGTACAGCCGGCGATGCGAGATCGCCCTGCGCTGCCCGATCTCGCTCCGAAACACGATCGCCTCGCCGTCGTCGCGCCGGCGAAGGAGATTGCGCGCGAAGTTGAGCCGCGCGCCGGGAAAATACTTCGCGCCCGGCATGCGGTCGATGTCCGCGGCGGCCGTGTCACCGCGCGTCTCGGCCAGCACGCCGCAGAACTCCCAGACGGCCGACCAGAAGGCCGGACGGTTGCCCACCGAAAAGGCGTGCAACGCGGCGTAATCCGCAAAGGGTTGGCCGTGCGTGCGTTCCAGATATTCAACGAACGCGGTCAGGCGGGCATGGCGAATGCGATCGGCGGAGGGGGTCCAGAGCGGTGGCACTCAGAGAAGAATAATACGGTCAGCGCCGAAGGTCCTATGGACTCTCAGCGCCCTTCGAGTTGAGCCTTCCATTCCTGGGCCGACTTGAAGATCGTCTCCAGGACGTCACCCCGTTCGAGATCGCCGCGGAGTTTCTTCAGGACCTCAATCAGCGTGTCGAGGGCCGGCCCGATATTGTCGGCGTTCGACACACAGACGTCCCTCCACAGATCCGGCGGGCTGCTGGCCAGCCTCGTGGAATCCTGCAGGCCGCGGCCGGCTATCGCGAGTCCCTCCCGGCCCGCAGCTTCGCCGACGACGTGCATCAGAGCGCTTGCGGTCAATTGCGGGAGGTGACTGAGGCAGGCGAGCAGGCGGTCGTGCTCCTCGGCGGACATCTCGACACATCGTGCCCCGAGCGCCGCGACAAACTCCTTGAGCTTCGGCAAGGCGGCAGACGGACGCGACGGGCACAGAATCCACGGCCGATCCGCATAGAGGTCCGGGCGCGCGTGCTCGAGGCCGGCGACCGACGCGCCCGCCATCGGATGCCCTCCGATGAACGTGGCGCAGCCGTGAAGGTTCCGGCCTGCTTCAACGATCCCCCGCTTCGTACTGCCAAGGTCAGTGAGGATCGCGTCCCCCGAGACCAGGGCCGCGACATCGGCGAGAATCCGCTCGTTCTCCGCGACGGGTGCGGCCAGGACGATCAGCTCGGCGTCGCTGATCATCCCGAGGTCTTCCGCTCCCACGTCGATGACGTGCGTGATTGTCGCCCGCTCGATCACGTCCTTGCGGTCGACACCAATCACGAGCGAGCCGGGCCACTGCCGTCGTATGGCCAGACCCAGCGACCCGCCCATCAGGCCGAGCCCGACGATGCCAATCCTGCTGAACACGGGAGGAGTCCCCGCCGCGTGTGCGCGAACGACAGGGAGCGGTTCCGTCATGTCCTAGGTCGCCGCCCATCCCCTTCGCATGGCCGGCTCGATGCAAATGCTCCGGCCGATCGCCGGCGCGATGATCCGGAGTTCCGCCATCAGGTGCTCGAACTGGGTCGGGAACAGGCTCTGAGCGCCGTCGCTCCTGGCGTGATCCGGATCGCAGTGGACCTCGATGATGAGACCGTCGGCGCCCGCCGCGACCGAGGCGCGCGCCATCGGCGCCACCTTGTCGCGCCGGCCGGTGCCGTGGCTCGGGTCGACGATCACCGGCAGGTGACTCAGCTTCTGGACGACCGGGATCGCGGAAATATCGAGGGTGTTGCGCGTGTAGCTCTCGAAGGTCCGAATGCCCCGCTCGCACAGGATCACGTCCATGTTGCCGCCCGCCAGGACGTACTCCGCCGAGAGCAGCCATTCCTCGATCGTCGCCGAGATGCCCCGCTTGAGGAGCACGGGCTTGCGGGTCCGGCCCAGCTCGCGCAGCAGCGTGAAGTTCTGCATGTTGCGCGCGCCGACCTGCAGGATGTCGACGTAGCGGGAGATGAGCTCGATCTGGCTGAGATCCATCACCTCGGACACGAGCTTGAGGCCGTGGCGATCGGCGGCGCCGCGCAACATCTTCAGGCCGTCCTCGCCGAGCCCCTGGAAGCTGTACGGCGAGCTGCGCGGCTTGAACGCCCCGCCCCGCAGGATCTTGGCGCCCGCGCGCTTCACGGCCGCCGCCGTCGTCTCCACCTGCGACTCGCTCTCGGCCGAACACGGCCCGGCCATCACGATGACCTCGTCGCCGCCGATCCGCACGTCGCCGACCGTGATCACCGTGTTGTCCGGCTTGAACGTCCGGCTCGCGAGCTTGTAAGGCTCGGTGATGCGCAGCACTTCGTGCACGCCGTCCAGCACCTCGATCAGCCTCGGGTCCGCCTGGCGATTGCCGCCCACCGCACCCAGGACCGTCCGCAGCGCTCCGGTCGATCGGTGCACGTCAAAGCCCATCTCCATGAGATGCGCGATGACCTGCTGCACCTGTTCTTCGGTTGCGCGCTCCTCCATGACGACCACCATGTGTCCCTCACTTACATTTTATCCGCGTTGTGCGAGGCGCTCGAGCCGCCGCGCTTCGTCGATGATCCGTTCAAACAGCCGCCGGATGGCCGCCTCGTCGAGCGGGCCGGAATTGGCGCGCGCGACGTGCTCGAGGACCTCGTGCTCGCGCTCCGGCTGGTAGATCGGCAGCCCGAGCGCCTCCTTCGCGCGGCCGACTTCGACCGCGCACGCGGCACGCGCGTTCAGCAGGCGGACGAGCTGCTCGTCGAGCACATCGATCCGCTCCCGCAAGATCCGCAAGATATCCTGCCTCTCCGCTCCCCCGTTCATGCCGGCCCCTTCAGCCATCGAACGTGCTCGCACGCCCGGCGCACCAGGTCGTCGCGAGCACCCGCGTCCGCGATGACGTTGACGAGGCCGCTGCCGACCACGGCGGCCTCGGCGATGGCGCACGCCGCGCGCACGTGCTCGGGCTTCGAGATGCCGAAGCCCAGCGCGACCGGCAGCGACGACGACCCGCGGATGGCGCTCACGACATCGCCCGCCTCGTCGGACAGCGCGGCGTGCACGCCGGTCACGCCGAGGCGGGAAACCGCATACAGGAAGCCCGCGCCCAGCTCCCCCGCGCGGCGCACGCGCGCCGGCGGCGTCGTCGGGCTCACCAGGAAGATCGGCGCTATCCCGCGGGCCCGGAGAGATTCGGCGAGCGGCGCGGCCTCGTCGATCGGAAGATCGAGAACGAGCACGCCGTCCACACCGGCATCGGCCGCCCGCGCCACGAACGCCTCGTATCCCATCCGCTCGATCGGGTTGGCGTAGGTGAAGAGCACGATCGGCGCGTCGACGGCCGCGCGCTCGCGCGCGAGCATGTCGAACACTTTTCCCAGCGTCGCGCCCGACCGGAGGGCGCGTTCGGACGCGCGCTGGATGATCGGACCATCCGCCATCGGGTCGGAAAACGGTACGCCCACTTCAAGGACGTCGGCGCCCGCGGCCGGGAGCGCGCGCAGCAGCTCGGATGTGCGCGCGAGGTCCGGGTCGCCGGCGGTGATGTAGGCGACCAATCCAGGCTTATGGTCGCGCTTCAGGCGGGCGAACGCGGCGTCGATCCGCGTCATGATGCGTCACCCTGCAGCATCTGCACGGTCTGCACGTCCTTGTCGCCGCGCCCTGAGAGATTCACGAGCACGATCGCGGCCTCATCCTTGGCCGCGAGCACTTGCGCGTACGCCACCGCGTGGGCTGATTCCAATGCCGGGATGATCCCTTCACGCCGCGCCAGCGCCTCGAACGAGTCGAGCGCGTCGGCGTCCGACACCCACGAGTACTCGGCGCGCCCCATATCCCGGAGCCACGCGTGCTCCGGTCCGACCGCCGCGTAGTCCAGACCCGCCGAGACCGAATGCGTCAACTCGATGTTGCCCGCCGCGTCCTGGAGCACATACGTGCGGGTCCCCTGCAGGACACCCGGCAGCCCGTCCGCGAACCGCGCCGCGTGCCGTCCGGGCAGGATACCCTCGCCTCCGGCCTCGACGCCCACGAGGCGCACGTCGCGATCGCCGATGAACGCGTCGAAGATGCCGAGCGCGTTGCTTCCGCCGCCAACGCACGCGACGACGAGGTCGGGAAGCGCGCCCGCCGCTGCCAGGATCTGGCCGCGCGCCTCCTCTCCGATGACGGACTGGAACTCGCGCACCATGAGCGGGTACGGGTGCGGCCCCAGGACGGACCCCAGCAGGTAGTACGTGTCGCGAACGTTGGTGACCCAGTCACGCATCGCCTCGTTGATCGCATCCTTGAGCGTGCGGCTGCCCGCGTTGACCTCGCGGACCTCGGCGCCGAGCAATTGCATGCGGTAGACGTTCGGCGCCTGGCGCTTCATGTCGTCCGCGCCCATGTACACAACGCACTCGAGCCCGAGCAGCGCGCAGGCGGTGGCGGTCGCCACGCCGTGCTGCCCCGCGCCGGTCTCGGCAATCACCCGCCGCTTGCCCATGCGCTCGGCCAGCAGCGCCTGTCCGATCGCGTTGTTGATCTTGTGCGCGCCGGTATGGGCGAGGTCTTCACGCTTCAGGAACACGCGGGTTCGCGAGCCGGCGCAAAGACGACGGGCCTCGTACAGCGGCGTCGGGCGCCCGACATAGTCCCTGAGCAGCGTCTGCAGCCGCTCGTGGAACCGGGCATCCTCCCGGGCCTCGACGTACGCGCGCGCGAGGTCTTCGACGGGCGCGGCCAGGGTTTCAGGCACGTAACGGCCGCCGTACGCGCCGTAGTACCCGCGCGCGTCCGGGTCGCGGCGTCCGAATCCTGCGCGGCGCGGCGTATCGGCGCTCATGCGAAGAGCCCCTGCGGCACGACGCCGCTCCTGCCGCGCACTGCGTCGAGAAACGCGCGCACGAGGTTCGCGTCCTTGACTCCGGGGCGTGCCTCCACGCCCGACGACACGTCCACGGCATACGGCGACACGGAGGCGATCGCCCCCGCGACGTTGTCCGGCGTCAGGCCGCCGGCGAGCGCGATGCGCCGAAGCGACGCGCCCGCCGCGGCGGCCGTCCAGTCGATCGTCGTTCCGGTGCCACCCTTGCGCGCCTCGTCCTGGGCGTCGAGCAGCGGGAGGACGTGCGGGGACAGGTCCCGCAGCGCATCGGCGCGCCACCCGGCGCCGACGGCGACGGACTTGAGAATCGGCAGGCCGAACTCGTACGCAGCCACGTTCTCGTGGCCGTGAAGCTGGATCGCATCCAGTCTCGCCCCCTTCGCCACGCCTTCCACGAAATGCGGCAGTTGATCCACAAACACGCCCACGGTCGTCACTCCTGTCCCGGCCAGTGCCAGCACAATCTCCTTCGCGCGGTCCACGGTCAGGCAGCGTGTGCTGCCGGGCCAGAACACCAGGCCGATCGCCGACGCGCCCGCCTCGGCGGCGAGGCGGGCATCGGCCACGCGCGCGATGCCGCAGATCTTGACGCGCGTCACGCCGTCGCCTCCGGCGTGCGTCCCATCAGCTCCGAAAGGGCCATGGCCGGATCCGCCGCCGTCACCAGCCGCTCCCCCACGAGGAACGCATCGAAGCCCGCCGACTCGAACCGCGCGACGTCGTCGCGCGACTGGATGCCGCTCTCCGCCACGGCCAGCACGCCGTCCGGAACGCGAGGGATCAGCTCGGACGCGGTTGACGTGCGCACGCCGAGGGTGCGCAGGTCGCGGTTGTTCACGCCGATGATGCGGGCCCCGGCGTCAACCGCTCGCGTCAGTTCCGCGGCGTCGTGCACCTCCACGAGCGCCGCGACGCCGAGCGCGGCCGCGTCGCGCAGGAGCGACCCGAGCGCGCGGTCGTCCAGGGCGGCCACGATCAACAGCACTGCCGCCGCCCCCCACGCGCGCGCCTCGAGGATCTGGTACCGGCAGACGATGAAGTCCTTTCGCAGCACGGGCAGGCTGACGGCCGCGCGCACCGCCTGCAGGTGCTCGGGCGCGCCGTCGAAGAAGGCCGGCTCGGTCAGCACCGAGATGGCGACGGCCCCGCCCCGCTCGTACGCGCGCGCGAGCGCGGGTGCGTCGTACTCGCGGCGCAGGATGCCGCGCGATGGCGACCGCCGCTTGCACTCCGCGATGACACGCGGCCGCCGTGCCTCCCGCAGCGCCGCCTCGAACCGGCCACCTGCACGGGGCAGGCGTTCGACCGCGCGCTCCAGCGCCTCCTCCGGC
>JACPDI010000023.1 GCA_016184105.1 Acidobacteriota bacterium | reverse complement strand
GGCCGGAACGAGAGTCTGTCCTACTGGCCACTGGCCGCTATCTGATGCGCGTCCCCGGCGCCGGCGGGTTGTCGAACGTGACCAGTTCCGGCTTTCCGCCGTCCGGGCTGGCGGCGAGCAGCATGCCGTTCGACTCGATCCCCATCAGCTTGGCGGGCTTCAGGTTGGCGAGGACGGCGATGCTGCGCCCCACTAGCTGCTCGGGCTCGTAGGCCTCGGCGATGCCGGCGACAATCGTCCGCTGCTCCGTACCGAGGTCCACCTGGATCTTCATCAGCTTGCGCGAGTTCGGCACCTTCTCGGCCGCGAGCACTTTCGCGACGCGCAGCTGAATCTTCATGAAGTCGTCGATCGACAGGCGGTCGGACGCAGGAGCGGCGGACGCCGGTTCTGGGGAAGGCGCGGGCGAGGGTTCAGACGAGGGTTCGGTCACAATATTCTCCTTGGGCTCGAGTCGCGGCCAGAGCGGCGGGCCGGTGCAGATTATCTTCTCCCCTTCGGCACGCCACCGGGCCTCCTCGAAGCGAATGTCAGAGGCGGGCTTGTTCTCCCCGACCCGCCGCAGAATCTCCGCCGCGGAGGTCGGCATCGCCGGCAACAGCAGGATGGCTGCGATCCGGACCGCCTCGGCAACGTCGTACAACACCCGATCGAGCTTCGCGGCGTTTGCGGGGTCTTTCGCGAGCCCCCACGGCTCGGTCTCGGCGATGAACTCGTTGGCCGCATCCACGATCCTGAACGCGGCCGCGACCGCCTCGTGGAGCGCGAAGGTTTCCATGCTGGCGCTGTAGTGCACCAGCGCGGCCTGCGCCACCGCGGCCAGCCGCCCGGACTCCCCCGCCGCCTTCACCCTTCCCTTGCGGTACCGATCGGCCATTGCCGACAGCCGGCTCACCAGGTTGCCGAGATTGTTGGCGAGGTCGACGTTATAGCGCTCCTCGAACCGCTCCCACGTGAAATCGCCGTCGCCGCCATAGGTGATCTCCTTGACCAGATACAGCCGCAGCGGATCGGCGCCCAGGCGGTCAGCCGCATCGAACGGATCGACCACCGTCCCGAGCGACTTGCTCATCTTGAGGCCCTTGTAGTGGACCCACCCGTGCCCGAAGACGTGCGTCGGCAGCGGCACGCCCGCGCTCATCAGCATCGCGGGCCAGACGACGCAGTGGAACCGCGTGATGTCCTTCCCGATGATGTGCAGGCTCGCCGGCCACCATCGCTCGAACAGCCGGTCGTCGGTGCCGTAGCCGACCGCGGCGATGTAGTTGATGAGCGCGTCGAACCAGACGTAGATGACGCTCGAGGGATCCATCGGCAGCGGGATACCCCACGCCTGGCCCGCACGGCTGACCGAGATGTCCTCGAGGCCGGTCTCGAGGAGCCTGAGGATCTCGTTGCGCCGGATTTCGGGCTCGAGAAACTCCGGATGCGCCCGGAAGTGCTCGAGCAGCCGGTCGCGGTACTTCGACAGCCGGAAGAAGAAATTCTTTTCCCGGATCCACTCAGGCTTCGTCTGGTGGACCGGGCAATTGCCTTCGACGAGGTCCTTTTCCTGCTTGAAGGCTTCGCACGAGACGCAGTACCAGCCTTCGTAGAAGCCCTCGTAGATATCGCCGGCCGCGGCGATCCTGTCCGCCAGCCTGGTGACGGCCGCGCGATGGCGCGGTTCGGTGGTGCGGATGAAATCATCGAAGGAGATGTCGAGGCGCTTCCAGACGTCCCGGAACTCGCGCTCCATCATGTCGCAGTACGCCAGCGGCTCCATGCCAAGCTCGCGCGCCTTCTTGAACACGTTCTGCGAATGCTCGTCGTTGCCCATGACGAACCGCACGTCCCGGCCGCGCAGGCGCCGATCGCGCGCGATGACGTCCGCCGTGATCTTCTCGTACGCCGTGCCGAGGTGCGGGCGGCTGTTGACGTAGTCGATGGCCGTCGTGAGGTAGAAGCGCTCAGCGGGCATGCGGCGCCTCCGCGTGCATCCAGGCGGCGAGCGCCCGGGCCTGCACCTCCTTGACCGAGAGGCCGCGGGCGGTCGCGAGCCGCACGCAATCGTCGTATTCGGGCGTCGCGTTCACGATCTGGCCTCCGCGCTTCGCCACCTTGAAGCGCACCTCGCCAAGCGGCGTGGTCACGCTCCGGATCTCGCGCTCGAGGCACTCCCGTTTCATCTCCTGCCAGCGCAGCCCGATCGTGGTCGTCTCGCGGAAGAGCAGGTCGAAGACGCGCTCGCGAGCCGCGGGCGCGCAGAGCACGGTCACGAGCGTGCCGGGACGGTTCTTCTTCATCTGCACCGGCGCAAAAAACACGTCGAGGGCCCCGGCCTCGAGCAACCGATCCATCAGCGTGCCGAAGATCTGAGGGTTCATGTCGTCGATTTCGCAGCGGACCTCGATCACGAGGTGCCCCGGGTGCTCGGGGTGCTCCGGGTGCTCGGCGCGCTGGCCGATGAGCACCCGCAGCACGTTCGGGAAGCCCTTCGTGTCGCGGTCGCCGGCGCCGTACCCGATGCGCTCCACGCGCATGCCGGGGATCGGCCCATAGCTCCGCGCGTAGCTGGAAACGAGGAGGGCGCCTGTCGGCGTCACCATTTCGACCGCGGGCCCGTTCGAATACACCGGGACGCCTGTCAGCAGCCGCGCCGTCGCGGGGGCCGGCACGGGGAACGTCCCGTGCGCGCACTCGATGGTGCCGCTCCCGACGTTCAGCGGCGAGGCGACGATGTCATCGACGCCCAGGAATTCCAAGGCATGAACGGCGCCGACGATATCGATGATCGAGTCGAGCGCGCCGACTTCGTGCAGGTGCACCTTCTCCAACGGCGTGTCGTGGATCGCCGCCTCGGCCTCGGCCAGGCGGTGAAACAACCGCACTGCGCGATCCTGCGCCGCGGCGGACAAGGCCGAACGGCGGATGTGCTTCTCGATGCCGGCCAGATGGCGATGCGGGTGCCCTTCGGCCGGCGGGCCACCGACGCGGAACTTCGTCGCCGACACTCCCGACCGGAGCACGCGCGCGGCGTCGATCGAAACGCCTTCCTCCAGACCCAGGCTGCCGAGCGCGCGGCGCACCTCGTCGAGCGGTACGCCGGCGTCGACCAGCGCGCCGAGCAACATGTCACCCGAAGCGCCGGCAAAACAATCCAGGTAGAGAACCGTCATTCTTCGCTCAAGACCTTCCGCTTCTCGTACTCGCGCAGGCTCACAAAGCGCGTGTCGGCCAGGATCACGTGGTCCAGGACGTCGATGCCCATCAACTGCCCGGCGGCGACCAGGCGCCTGGTCAGGTCGCTATCCTCACGGCTGGGCGTCGGATCGCCAGAGGGGTGGTTGTGGAACAGCACGACCGCCGCGGCGCCCCCGAGCACGGCCGCGCGAAACACCTCCCGCGGATGCACCACGCTGGCGTCGAGCGATCCCACCGAGAGCAGCCGCGTCTTCATCACGCGGTGCTTCGTGTCGAGGAGCACCACGCCGAACTGTTCGACGGCGCAGCTGCCGAATTGCGGCATCAGCTGCTCGGCGACGTCCCGCGCGCAGGCGATCTGCGGCCGCGCGCGCGGCGCGCGCGCGAGCGTTCGCCGGCCCAGCTCCACGGCGGCGAGCACCTGCGCGGCCCGCGCGCGCCCGATGCCCGGAACGTCCTGCAGTTCGTCGGCCGTGACCCGCGCCAGGCCGTGCAGCCCGCCGGCGCTCTCGAGGAGCGCCGACGCCAGCTCGATCGACGTCCGGTTCCTGTTCCCGTGCCCGAGGACGACCGCGAGCAGCTCGTGATCGCCAAGCGCCGATGGTCCCACGCGGTCCAGCCGCTCGCGCGGCCGATCGTGCGGAGCGATTCCTTTCATGCTACACCAGCTATACTTTGTCGATGCGCCTGCGCCCCGCTGCCGCGGCCCTGGTGGCCGCGCTCACGCTCTCCTGCTCCGAGCCGCCGTACAAGGAAATGCACCAGGCCAAGGGGGCCCTCGACGCGGCTCGGGCCGCCGGCGCGGCAACGTTCGCGTCCGCCGAGTTCCGCGACGCGCAGCAGGCGCTCGATCAGTCGCAGCAGGCGGTCGACCAGAACGACTACCGCCTGGCGCTCCGCTACGCGCTCGATGCCAGCCAGCGGGCGCAGGACGCCGCGCGCGCGGCCGCCGACCGCAAGGCCGAGGCCCGCGGCAGGGCCGAGCGCGCGCTGGGCGCGGCCGAAACCGCGGTCCACGACGCCGAGGCGCGCCTCGCCGGGCCCGAGTTCGCGCGGCACAGACCGCGCGAGCTGGCGCCGGCCCGTACGGCCATCGGCCAGGCACGAGAGGCCTTGCAAGAAGCACGCGCGGCGATGGAGAAGGAAGCCTACCTGGAGGTCGCACCCACGTTGGAGCCCGCGATTGCGCGGATGGCGAGCGCGATCAGCGCGCTGGCCAGGCGCGAGCCCGCGCGTTCGGCGCGCCGCCGCCGGTGAGGTGTTGAAAAGATTTCACCCGCTGCAGCCACCCCACATCGTCAGAACAGCCAACCCGCTCCGAAGTTCAGCAGGGTCACGATCAGCACGAAGCCAGCCACATCCAGCGCGAGGCCGTACCGCATCATTGCGGTAATCGGGATGTATCCCGAGCTGTAGACGATCGCGTTCGGCGGCGTCGAAATCGGCATCATGAAGCCGAGCGACGAGCCCAGCGTGGCGCCGAGCGCCGGCACGGTCGGATCCAGGCCGGAGGCGAACGCGGCGGCAATCGCGATCGGCACGACGATGTTCGCCGAGGCGGTGTTCGACGCCGCCTCGGACATGACGATCGCGACGGCGGTGAAGGCGATCGTGAGGGCCAGCAGCCCGCGACCGGGCAGCCACGCCATCAACGCCTCCCCCATCGCCCTCGCCAGGCCGCTCGAAAAAGCCAGCTCCCCCATCGCGAGGCCGCCGCCGAACAGCAGCACGATGCCCCAGTCGATGCGGACGGCCTCCTCCCACGTCAGCGTGAACCGGCGCGCGCGCCAGTTGAGCGGCAGCAGGAACAGCAGCACCGCCCCCACGAGCGCCGCAATCGACTCCGGAACCAGGGCGTTGTACCGCCGCGCCGCCGCGCTCTCTCCCGCCCCGAGGACCGCGAACACCCCGGGCACGAGCCACAACCCCACGGTGACCCCGAGGGCGACGAGCACGTTGCGCTGCCCGGGCGAAAGCGGCCCGAGCCGTTTCAGCTCCTGACGCAGCACGTCGCGTCCACCAGACACCAGCTCTACGCCGCGCAACGCCGTCATCCGGAAGCAGGCGACGATAACGCCGAACTGGGCGACCATGAGCGGCAGGGCAAACAGCATCCAACCGGTGAAGGTGACGCGCCGGCCCGCCAATCGGTCGAGCATCGCGAGGCCGATGAGGTTCGGGGGGGTCCCGATGGGCGTGCCGATGCCGCCGATGGAGGCGGCAAACGCGGTGATGAGCATCATCACCATCCCGAGCCGCCGCGCGTCGGCCTGGCTCGCCTCGCCGGGCGTGAGCTGCGCGACGACGGACAGGCCGATCGGGAACATCATCGCGGTCGTTGCGGTGTTGCTGATCCACATCGACAGCCCGGCGCACACCGCGCCGTAGACGAGAACGAGCCGGCCGGCGCTCCCGTCCCGCACCAGCCGCGACGCCAACGCCGTGTAGGCGATGCGGCGGTCGAGCTGGTGCACGAAGATGGCCTCAGCCAGCATGAAGCTGCCGATGAACATGAAGATGATTGGATCGGCAAACGGCGCGAACACGGTGCGCGCCGGCGCGACGCCGAGCAGCACGGCGAGGATTGGGCCGACCAGGGCGGTCACGGCGAGCGGCAGCGCCTCCGTGATCCAGAGGACGACCATCGCGGCCATCACGGCGCCCAGCCGCTGCGCGCCAGCCGGCAGCGTCGAGGGCAGGGCGAGGAGCACGAGAAACACCACCGGGGCGATCAGCAGTCCCGCGGTCCGCCGGCGCCGATTGAACTGCTCCTCGGCGGGAGAGTACGCCTCCACGGAGTGCGCCGCCTCGTGGATGCGCCTCACCGCTGCAGCCATTCCGCCTCGCAGATCAGTTCCGCCCAGCCCGTGAGGTACAGCCCATCGTCGCGCCACTCGACGCGCTGCGTGCCGCCTGGCGAAATCACGTCCACGTCCCGCGACGCGCCGCCGTGTGCGATGGCGGCAACGGCCGAGGCGCACGCGCCGGTGCCCGACGCCTCGGTCGGACCGACGCCCCGCTCCCAAATCAGGATCCTGACGCGGCCTGGTGATTCCACGTGCGCCAGCTCCACGTTGGTTCCCGCGGGGAAATGCGGATGGGACGTCAGGAACGGCCCGAATTTGTGAAGCATCGCCTCGGTGAGTTCCGCCGCGGACACGAGCATCACGCACTGCGGGTTGCCGACACGCAGCGTCGTCACGGTGCAGCTCTCCCGGCCCGACAAGATGATCCGCTCGATGCGTTCGGGCTCGCCCATCTCCGCACGGAAGGTCATGCGCCCGCGCGGATCGCGCTGGAGCAGCTCGAGCCGTTTCGAGCCCGCGTCGGTGTCCACGGTGAAGCCGCGTTCTCCTGGCGCGCGCGCAGCCAGCAAGGCCGCGAGGCAGCGGACGCCGTTGCCTGACACCTCGGAATAGCTGCCGTCGGCGTTGAGCAGCCGCATGGCGGCGCCGCGCGGACCGGCGCGATACAGGATCAGGCCGTCGGCGCCGATTCCGCGGTGGCGGCCGCAGACGGCGCGCGCGAGCGCGGCCGCGTCGTCGAGCGGTACGGGGGGGTCTTCGGCGAGGAGGAAGTCGTTGCCGTACGCGTGCGCCTTGACGAGTCTCATTTTGTGCAGAACGCGAGCAGGTGCCAGCCAAACCGCCGCACCCATGCGCGCGGCAGCGCGTTGAACGTCCCCACGAATGCCGAATTGTAGATCGCGCCCTTCCATCCCTTGTGGAGGCGCGATTTGACCGGAAAGCGCTCCTCGACGATCCGCACGTCGCGGAATCCGGCCAGCATCGCCCGGAACTCTCCTATCGAGTACTTGCGAAGCGCGGGCGCGTCTTCGTGTTCCAGGCCGACGTTCATCAATTTGGACAGCGCGTTCAGCCAGGAGATGCGGTTGTAGACCTGGAAGATCGCGGTGCCGCCCGGCACCAGCACGCGCCGGCATTCTTCGATCAACCGGCGGCCGTCGCTCGTGTATTGCACGACGCCGTGCGCGTAGACCAGGTCAAACACGGCGCCGGCAAACGGCAACTGCTCGCCGTCCCCTTCGACGAACGCAGCGCGGAGGTGCTGCTGACCGACGTTCGACTGCGCGAGCCGGACCGCCGCCCCCGCGAGGTCGATCCCCGTGGCGCGGGCGCCCCCGCGCGCGAACCTGGCGAGATCGACGCCCGCGCCGCACCCGACGTCCAGCACGCGCCGGCCGGCGAAACCAGCGAAGTCAACCAGCCGGAGCAGGTGGTGCAGCTTCTCGAAATGGTACTCGTCGAGGTCGCGGAAGAACTCGCGTGTGCCGGGCGCGTTGCGGGAAATCTCGAGGTCGTGGATGCGGACGTTCCAATATTCGCGGACGCCCGCGTTGGAGGATGGGGACACGCGGCATTACTATAACGCGGCCGGCCTCACCGCCGGCCGCTGCATGACACCATGAACGAACATGTCATCCTCGCGCGCGATCTGCGCGCGCTGGCCGATCGCGAGTTCGACGTGCTGGTCGCCGGCGGCGGCATCCTCGGGCTGGCGATGGCCTGCGACGCCGCCGGCCGCGGGCTGGCGACCGCGCTGGTGGAGCGCGGCGATTTCGGAGGCGCCGCCTCTTTCAACCACCAGAAGACGGCCCACGGCGGCCTGCGGTCGCTGCAGACGGGCGATCTCCGCCGCGCGCGCGAATCGGTCCTCGAGCGCCGGACGCTCGCGCGCATCGCGCCCCGGCTGCTGCGTCCGCTGCCGTTCATGATCGCCACCTACCGTTCCATCATGCGGAGCCGGCTGGCGCTCCGGGCCGCGTTCCGGATCGACCGGGTCATCGCACGCGACCGCAATGAGGGCGTCGAGCCCGAGTTGCGCCTTCCCGCGCCGCGCCTGGTGTCGCGCGGAGCCGTCGAGCGGCTGTTCCCGGGCGTGCGGCGCGAAGGACTGACCGGCGGCGCGATGTGGTACGACTACCAGATCGTCGAGACCGATCGGGTCACCATTGGGTTTGCGCTCGCGGCCGCGTCCCACGGCGCCATCCTCGCCAACCATGTGGAAGCCGTCTCCGCGCTCGGCGGCGCACGCCGCATCGAGGGGCTTCGCGTCCGCGATCGGCTGAGCGGCGAGGCGTTCGACGTTCGCGCGCGCCTGACCATCAACGCCGCCGGCGCCGGGGCCGGCGCCCTCATGCGCGCGTTCGGACTGCCGCGCGAGGCGCCCCTCGTCAAGGCCATGAACCTCGTCACGTCTCGCCCGGCTGGCGACCTGGCGCTTGCCTCGCCGACACGCGACGGCCGCATGCTCACCCTGACGCCCTGGCGCGGCAGGGCGCTCGTCGGCACGAGCCAGTCGGACACGTTTGTCACGCCGGATGCCGAAATCCCTGGCGACGAGGAAGTCGCCGCGTTCATCGCCGATGCCAACGAGGCGTTTCCCGCCCTGGGGCTGACGGCGGACTCGGTGACGCTGGTGCATCGCGGCATCGTGCCCGCCGAGCGGGACCGGCGCGGCCGGCCGATGCTGAAGCGGCACGCTGAAGTGATCGATCACGGAGGCGAGGGGGTGGCCGGCGCGATGACGGTCATCGGCGTGAAGTACACGACCGCCCGCGGCGTCGCCGCGCGCGCGGTGGATCGTGCGATACGGACCGCGCTACGCAGTCAGACGGCGCACGCCATCCTGCCGGGCGCGTCGATCGCCGACCATGAAGCACTGGCCACCGAGACCGCGCAGCGGCTGCACCTCACGCTCCCGGAGCCCGCCCGCGCGCACCTCTCGCGGCTCTATGGCGCGCGCTGCGTCGATGTCCTGGACATTGCCGCCCACGATCGCGGATTGCTCGCGCCGCTCGGCGGCCACACGCCAGCGATCGGCGCAGAGGTCGTCCACGCGATCCGCCGGGAGGCCGCCTGCCGGCTCGACGACATCCTGATGCGCCGGTGCTCCATCGGCGCCGATGCCTGGCCGGGAGCGGAGGTCGTCAATCGTGCCGCGGACATCGCCGCGCGCGAACTGGGATGGACCGACGCGCAGCGCGCGGAGGAAACTGCCTCGCTGCGGGAACGGTTCAGGGTGCCGGGTTCCGGTTGCTAGACCTTGAACCCGGAACCCTACGGAACCGTAAAGCCCCTGAACACCCACGTGACCCCGGCCTTGATCCCGACGCTGGGGTCGCGCGAGGTCATCCCGAGCAGGAGGCCCGCGTCCACGCGAACGGCGTTCCGGGTGTACCGGCCGCCGACGAGCATGATGGCGCGGCTCTCGGTGCCCGGAGGCGGCTCGCCCGCACGGGTATCCGCGCGTCCGTTGAACTCACCGACGATCTCCAGCCCCTCTGCGACCGCGCGCGCCAGCGAAAGCCCGTACAGCAGCACGTCGTTCTGCCGGTCGCCGCGCAGCGGGTCGCCGAGGATCCCGAGGCCCACGTTGCCGACAACGCGGATGGACTGGACGGTCTTGCCAACGAGCGCGGTGACGTGAAAGTCGGTCGTGTCGAGCCCCAGGCCGCTCTCGTTGCTCGCATTGGGCAGCTTCGTCGCGAAGCGAATGCCGACGGCGGGCCGCTGCGCGCCCTCGGCAAGCAGCCTTACCTTCATCGCGACGACGATGTCCTCCACGCTCGTCGTCTTGTTGCCGGTGGCGGTCACCATGCCGGCGAGCGGCGCGTCGGTGCGCTCGGTAATCGACAGGCGGTTGTAGAACCCGCCGTCGATCTGAATCTCCGCAATCGAGCTGACGCCGACGCTGGCGCCGATGAGCGGCGCGCGCAACAGGTTGCCGCGGAGCCCCGAGGCCGGAAACAGCACGTCGCGGGACACATCGATGCCCCCTTCGATCAGCACGTTGCCGGCGCCGATGGTCTCCGGATCTTCGGTGACGAGGGGCCGCTGCTGCGCGATCGCGGCAGCGGGCAGCACGAGGAGGAGCGCCGCCCCCAGGACCATCCGCTGCAGACACCTGTCAGTCATGAACACCTCAGAATTGACGCCGGCTGTCGAGCAGCAGCGTAACCGGACCGTCGTTGACGAGCGTCACGGCCATCCTGGCCTGGAACACGCCGGTTTCGACGGTCAACCCGTTTGCGCGCATCGCCGCGACCGTCGCCTCGAAGAGCGTGCGCGCGAGCGGCGCGGGCGCGGCGGCATCCCACGACGGCCGCCGTCCCTTGCGGCAATCGCCGTACAGCGTGAATTGTGACACGGCCAGCACCGCGCCGCCCACGTCGGACAACGACAGGTTCATCTTGCCGGCCTCATCCTCGAAGATCCGCAGGTCGCGCACCTTGTCCGCGATGTATTGGACGTCAGCCGCCCCGTCGTCGTTCGTGATGCCAACGAGCACGAGCAGGCCGCGGCCGATGCCGCCGGTCGTTTCGCCGCCAACATCGACGCGTGCGGCGCTCACGCGCTGGACTACCGCCCGCACAATTCAGCCACGGGATTCAGGCGCGTATCGAGCAGATGCCGCGGGTGCACGTTGGCCATGGCCTTGAGCATCGAGTTCTTGACCTCCGGATGTTCGAGCTCGAGCTCGTGCAGCAGCCGCTTGACGCGCTGGCGCTGCAGGCTGAGATCGCCGCAGGCCGGGCAGCAGCACCCCACGATCGGCAGCGCGCGGTCTTTCGCGTACTGGCGCGCCTCGCTCTCGGACACGTACACCAGCGGCCTGATGACGACGTGCCGTTCGTTGTCGGAGACGAGGCGCGCCGGCATCGCCTTCATCGCGCCGGCGAAGAACAGGTTCAGCAGAAGGGTCTCGATGAAATCGTCCGTGTGGTGGCCGAGCGCGATCTTCGTGGCGCCGACCTCATCGGCCACCCGGTACAGCACGCCGCGGCGCAGCCTCGCGCAGAGCGAGCACGGAGTCGCGCCGTCCTCGAGAATGTCGTCCATCACCTCGCCGATCGAGGTGTGCTCGATGCGCAGCTCCCAGCCGCGCTCGCGGCACGTCGCGGCGATGACATCGTGCTTGTACGCCTTGTAGCCGGAGTCCACGTTCACCGCGACGAGGCTGAAGGAGATGGGGGCGCGGCGCCGCAGCTCGTCGAGGATCTGGAGCAGCGCCCAGCTGTCCTTGCCGCCCGACAGGCCGACCATGACGCGGTCCCCGTCCTCGATCAGGCGGTGCTCCACAATCGCGCGCGTCACCTTCTTTGCGATGCGCGCCTCGAGGTCGGTTGCGTAGGCCATCTCCGGACATTATGCCCGCTTGCGGGCGACGATGATCATGGCCATGGCGAGCGACGGGAACCACCGGCCCAGCGGGAACAGCCGGCGCATGAGCCGGACGTATCGCCGCTGGTTGCCTTCGCGCTGGAGATAGTCCTGGATGTGACCGGTCCCGAGCCGCCAGTGGCGGAGCCACAGTTCAAGGTACATGTTCGCCTGCTGGACGAACTCGAACCCCGACCCGCGCAGCATCGGGCCGGACAGCTCCCGATAGGACAGCTCGCTCAGGTGGTCGCGGCTGTATGGCTGCTCCATCCGGTTGGCGCGGGCCACGAGCCGCTCGCGGTTCGGCGTGGTAATGACGGCAATGCCTCCCGGCTTCAGGACCCGCCACCACTCGTGCAGCGTCGCGTGGGCGTCCGGGACGTGCTCGATCACCTCGCCCGCGAACAGCGCGTCGAACGACGCGTCGGCGAACGGCAGCTGCGAGGCATCGAACACCCCCCAGCGCTGGTGCGGCACCTCGCCCGCACGATCCCGCACGGACGCGAAGTCGAGGTCGCCGGCGACGACCGTGAACGGGAACTCGGCGCCGATGTCCGCAAACAGCGACCGCCCGCACCCCACGTCCGCGACGCGGCCGCCGGCCGGGATGTATCGGCTGAACAAGGCGTGGAGCACTCGCAGCTTGTACGCGTGCAGCTCGTGCAGGAACGGCGCGTCGAGCGGGGGACCGTACCCCTGCGTCGCGTACTGCCGCGCGTAGAACTCCAGCAGGATGTTCCGATCCATGAACTTCAGCAGCACCGGCCGAACGCTCTGGATCGCGCCGTCGGGCCGCCGGAACACCAGCTCGATGTCCGCAAGGGGATCGAATGCGAACTCCGGATTGAACCACGCGTCCACGAGGGGGGCCGGCGAACCGCCGGCCAGCAGCGTGACCGACTCGCGACGGACCGGGTCGAAGTCAAGCTGCAGCCTGGCGACGCCGCGCCCTTTCGGCAGCGCAAAGCGCCACCACCCGAGGTGCCGCTCCGGGTGCGTGCGCTCGCGGTAGGCGTAGAAATCCGCCGTGAAGATGTACTCCTGCGGATCACCGACGTCGTACTCGAACCGCACGGCGCCCTTCTTCCCTCGGATGACGCCCGTCCGATCGATCGGGCGCACCCGGTGCGGCCAGCGCGCCATCAGCGGAACTCCGGCGTGAGCGCGATCTGCGCGCCGAGGAAGCGGGCGTCGCGCGAGGGGGGCGTCTCGAGAAACGGGACGAAGCCGGTGGCGGCGGTGAACGTGAGCACGTACACGTAACTCGTCGGCGTTTCGTACGGCCGGTACGGCAGGCCCGGCGGCATCTCGAGCGTGACGGTTTGCTGCTCGCCCGCCTGCAGCCGCAGCACGTGCCGCGAACCGGCGGCCGCCACCGTCACGACGTTCGGCTTGATGCCGTTGGTCACGCGCGCGTGCAGGCGCACGATCTCCTCGCCCAGCCAGCGCCCGCCGCCGAGGTCCCGCAGCGGCGCGCGGACGATCACGTCCGAGCGCCGGCCGCCACGCAGCCAGAAGCTGTCTCCTTCGGGCGTGTAGGCGTTGTCATCCGGGAAGTACGCGAGCATGCCGGCCGCGAGGCGCCTCTTGGACCGATCGGGGCTGGCTGCAAACGGGAGGTCGTTCAGCATGCTCAGCTCGATCGGCAGCATGCGCAGCGGACCGGACTTCGGATGTTCGGCGGGATGGAACGAGCTCCAGAACGGATTGAACACGATCTTGGCGGTGAACAGCGCGCCAACGGCGAAGGCGGCCAGCGCCGGGGCGACCGACGCCACCGGCGGCATCAGGAACAGGAAGAGCGGATAGAAGCTGAGGAAGTAGCGATTCCCGATCGGCCCGCCGCCCCCCGCCCAGGTGTAGGGCGTAATGAACAGCAGGGCGAACACCTCCGCCGCGACCGCTCCGACGAGCAGCCACTGCCACCAGCAGCGCGCGCGCCGCCGCACCAGGAACAGCGCGAGCGCGAGCACGCCGGGAAAGAAGTATGGCAGGAAGCCGCTGTAGCGCCCGAGCAGGAAGTACCCGGCGTTCTTCCAGAGCACCTTCAGCGTGTCGCGGTTCGCAAGCGTATCGACGAGCACGTCGCTCCGGCCGTGGACATTCCCGATGCTTTCGAACGTCTCGCGCTCGTTGGCGAACGGGAAGCCGATCGAGCTGTAGAACGTCTTCCGATACCCTCCCTGGTAATTGAACTCGCCGGTGATCGCGGCGTTCAGGCCGTACAGGGCGCCCGCCGCCGCCGCGAAAATCGCGCCGGCCAGCAGCGCGCGCCGCCACTGGCGGCGCGAGGCCGCGAGCAGGACGAGGGGGGCGATGAGCGGCGCGTGCGTGGGCTTGGAGAAGGTCAGGACGCCGACCAGCGCGGCCGCGGCATAGTCGGCGCCGGGTCCGGCAAGAACCCTCCCTCCGGCGGCGGCCACCTCCTTGTAGCTCCAGAGGAACACCGCCGCGAGCACCAGCGAGAAGTTGAACACTTCGGGGGTCAGCCAGATGAAGTACACAGGCGTGACCGACGCCAGCATGAAGGCCAGTGCGAAGACCGCGGCTCCACGCGGATCGGACCCGCGCGCGGCGAGCCACAGGTACGCGAGCCACAAGTCGAGCGCGAGGAGCAGCGCGTGAAGGACGAGGAACCCGCTGGTGCCGAACATCCACACGAACGGCGCCGCCACGAGCGGATAGATGTACGCCTTGCCGAAGTACAGCCGCGAGCGATCCGCGTCTTCGGCCTTGGCCCAGCGCACGAACGGGAAGGCACCGTCGAGTGAAACACGGACGTCCTTGCCGCGTTTCAGGAACACGCCCTCAGGCGCGTGGTATTCCTCCCAGACCCGCACGAGGTCCCGGCGTTCGTACGTGAAGTCACGGTCGCGGGCCAGGCTGTGGCCGAGCAGGTAATACGTCGCCTCGTCTCCCTTGAAGCCGAGCCCCGCACGCGGGAAATCGACCGACACCGCGATGCCGAGGAGCACGAGGCCGAAGGTCAGGGCCAGCGTCGCGCCGACGCGGTGTCCCCCGCGAACGCGCGCGCGCGCGAGGCGCTCCTCGCCTGGAGCCCGGGCCGTTACGGCGTTGGGATTCGACATCGGCGTCTCACACAAGCAGCAGTTTCGGGACCGTCTGTTCCCACGTCAGCCTCGCCGCCAGTTCCGCGCCCGCGCTCCCGAGGCGTTCGGCCGCGGCGCGGTCCCGCATCACGCGGGCGAGCGCGATCGCGAGCGACGCCGGGTCGGGAGCCGCGAGGTAACCGTTCACGCCGTCGCGCACCAGTTCGACCGGCCCGCCGCTGTCGGTGCACGTGACGACCGGCTTTCTCGCGGAGAAGGCCTCGACCGTCACGAACCCGTAGTCCTCATCGTACGGCGCAAAGCAGACGGCGCGGCAGCGTGCGAGCTGATCGACCAGCTGCGCGCCGTCCACGCGGCCGATCAGCTGCACGCGGGCTTCGAGCCCGCGCTCGCGCACGAGCGCCCGCAGCCGCGGCTCCTCCTCACCTTCGCCCGCAATCACGCACCGGATCCCGTCCGCCTCGGGCCGTGCGAGCGCCTCGACGAGCAGGCCCAGTCGCTTGAGCGGCGTCAGCCGCGACGCTGCGAACAGGTAATCGTCGTAGGCGTCGCAGCGATACGCGCGCGGCGGCGGCGGCGGATACACCACCGTCGAGCGCACCCCCTTGAGGACGCTCAGCCGCTGCTGGATCGTCCGCGACTGCGCGACCAGCTTCGTCACGTTCTTCGTGAGCAGGTACCGATCCGCGGCGCGGACGAGCGTCCGGCGAATGCCCTCCTTCAGCCGCCCCTTCCGGCCGAGGCCGGCGACCAGGCGCGGCCATAAATCGTAGTACTCCCGCATGGTGTGATTCAGCCAGCACAGGTGGCGCTCGTGCCGGACCGCGTAGCTTGGAAAGCGGAACGAGATGACCTGGTCGATGCGCCGCCCGAAACCGTCGACGCCCACGTCGGTGAGCCAGTTCGCGGCGTACGCCGCCGCCTGCCGCCCGAAACGGTTCTGGGGAGTGATGACGAGGTCCGCCTCGTGCCCGGCCTCCCGCAGCGCCCCGACGAGCGCCCGGGCGATGACCAGGTGGCCGCCTTCGACGAAGGGCGGGCTCGACGTCACGACGGCGACGCGGCTCACGTGGTCGCCCGCTCCGTCAGGAAAGACACGTCGTGGGTCAGCACCGAGCGCCGGCGCGTGGCGCGCGACGTCTCGTGCAGCAGGACGTAGAGCTGTTCCATCTTCCGGACGAACGCCCCGATGTCGTAGGCGCGGCCGCTGAGCCTCGCACCCTCGCCGAGCCGCCGCCGCTCGTCGGGATGATCCATCATCCACACGATCTCGCGCGCGAGCGCCGCCGCATCGCGTTTCGGCACGATGCGGGCGTCGCGATCGTGGGCGAGCACGTCCAGCAATCCGTCGGCATCCGTGGCGACGATGGGCTTGCCCATCGCGAGCGCCTCGAACACGGTCAGAGGGGTCCCCTCCCACAGCGAGGGAAACACGGACAGGTCGAAGGCAGACACCACGCGCGCCACATCCCGCGCAAACCCGTGGAACACGAAGCGGTCGCCGAGCCCGAGGCTGTGCGCCTGCGCCTCGAGCGGCGCGCGCAACGGCCCCTCCCCGACGAGGTAAAACCGCACGTTCGGCCGATCGTTCAGCACCAGGCGCGCCGCATCCACCAGGAACGAGTTGCCCTTCGAGTCGTGCAGCCGCGTCACCGTCCCGATCGCGAACTCGCCGGGCGCGACGCCAAGGTCCTGCCGCGCGCCGGCGACTTCGTCCTGGGTTCTGGCGCGGCTGAACTCCTCGAGCGGCACTCCCAGATACACGACCTTCACCCGCCCGGCGGGCACCTTGCGCGCGTGAATCAGGAATTCCGCGGTGCTGGCCGACACCGCGATGCCGATATCGGTCACCGGCGCGAGCGCGGCATCGGCGACCTTCTGGAACCACGGCGTATCCGTCAGGTTCGCGTGCTCGTGCACGATCGTCGGGATGTGCCGCATCCCCCCCGCCAGCCGGCCGAACGTCGTCGCGCCGTAGCCGTGCAGGTGCAGGATGTCGATCTTCCTGCGGTCGATCACCTTCAGCAGCGCGGGCAGCGTCGCCGGATCGAACTTCGACTTGTGCAGGTACGTGATGTCGATGCCCAGCGCATCCAGCGTCTCCTCGGACAGATCGCGCTTGCGCAGGCTGACGAGCGACACGTTGAAGCGCGTGGCGTCGAAGCGCGGGATCATCCACCCGAACAGCCGCTTGACGCCGTGCATCCGGGAGCCTTCCCATCCGAGGTGGTCGCAGATCTGGAGGATGTTCAGCACGATAGGTTCAGCACGATAGGTTCAAGACGATAGGTTCAAGACGATAGGTTCAACACGATAGGTTCAAGACAAGAGGTTCAAAACGCAAGGGTCTAAACGCGAGGTTCCAAACGAGAGGTTGACACAGCTTGCGTCATTCGCGCCGTCCGTCTTGAGCCCGACGCCTTGAACCCGACGCCTTGAACCTAACGTGCAGAACCCGCTTCATGAACAATCCGTGCGGGAATGCCGACGGCGGTTGCGCCGGCGGGCACGTCGCTCCGGACAACGGCGCCGGCGCCGATCACCGCGCGGTCGCCGATGTGCACGCCGTCGAGCACCTTCACGCCCGCGCCCAGCCACGCGCCGGCCCCCACGGTGACGCCGCGCGACACCCGGCCCTGCTCGAGCACCGCCTTCGACGCGTCCGCGGCATCATGATCGCCGCCGATCAAATAACAGTACGCCGCCACCAGCGTGCCCTCCCCGACGACGACGCGGCTGGCCGAGAACAACTCGCAGTTGAAGCCGATGTTCGCGCCGGCGTGCAGCTCGATGTCCCCGTTCTTGCACGACAGAATCGTGTTGCGGCCGACGAACGCGCCGCTGGCGATCCGGATGCCGCGATTGCTCTCCCCTTTGGCGTCCAGCAGGCAATGGTCGTCGATCACCACGTGATCGCCGATTTCGATCTTGTGCGGATGCCGCAGCACGACGTTCTGGCCGAAGATCACCCCGCGGCCGCATCGGCCGAGCAAGGCCGGGTAGAGCGCCTTCCGCAGCGCAAACCCGAGCGCACCGGGGACGGATTGCGCCACGAGCGTCACGATCTCGTGTTTGAGCAGCGCGCCCCACCCCGGCCGTCCCACCACCAGCGCAGAGTACTTCTCACGCGCCGACCGCCGGGCGTCGAAGATCTCGTCCTGCGCGCGAGGAATGCGGGTCCGTTCTACAGCCATCCGTGCTCCCGATACCACCCGAGCGTCTGGCGGATGCCCTCGCGCAGCGTCACGCTCGGGGCGTACCCCAGCTCCCGGCGGGCGCGCGTGATGTCGAACGCCCGCGACTTGGTGAAGAAGTCCACGCGCCGGCGGTACAGCGGCGGCTCGACTCCAAGCGGCGCACAGACGGCCTCGCACACCGCCCCGGCGATCCAGAACGGCCACACGGGAAGATGCAGCCGCGGCGGCAGTACGTTCGCTTCGGAGGCGATGATCCTCGTCAGCTCGTTCAACGTCGTCACCTCGCCGCCGGCGAGGATGTATGTCCGCCCGGCCGCAACCGGCACCTCACCGCACAGGCGGAAGCCCTCGCACAGATCGTTGACATGCGTGAGGTGGTAGAAAATCTTTCCGTCGCCCAGAATCACGAACCGCTGCCGCGCCACACCGCGAAACAGCTTCAACAGCCGGCGGTCACCCGGCCCGTAAATGCCGCTCGGCCGCGCGATGACCAGTTCGACGCCCGTCTCGGCTGCCGCCTCGCGGCCGAGCCGCTCCCCTTCCACCTTCGTTTCCTGGTAGACGTCCCCAGGACGGAGTGGCGCGTCCTCGCTCGCCGGCGGGTGCTCCACGTCGCCGTGCACGCCCACGGTGCTGCAATGCACCACGCGACGAACGCCCGCCTCGGCCGCGCGCCGCACCAGGAGGGCGACCGCTTCCGCGTTGACCGTGCGATAGGTCGACGCGGGCAATCCTGCCTGCCGGTAGAGCGCCGCGATGTTGTAGGCCACCTCGACGCCGCGCAGTGCCGCGTCGAGCGATGCCGCGTCGCGCAGGTCGCCGGTCACCAGCTCGACGCCCGCGCCGGCGAGGTCCGCCGCACGCGCAGGGGCCCTGACGAGCGCGCGCACGCGATTCCCTCGCGCCGCAAGCCGGCGCGCCAAATGACCGCCCGTGAAGCCCGTCGCGCCGGTGACGAGTGTACTAGTCACGTGCGAGGTGCCACGTGCGACGTGCGAGGTGCCACGTGCGACGTGCGAGGTGCCACGTGCGACGTGCGAGGTGCCACGTGCGACGTGCCACGTGCCACGTGCGTCACGTGCGGCGTGCGCTCGGCCAGCACCGTGACGGGCGAGCCGAACAGCCGCAGCAGCCCGACGCCGCGCAGCAGGCCTTCCGACGCGCGCGTGAACGCGCGGGATCCGATCGCCTTGTGCACGGCGATCGGCAGCACGAACTGCCGGTGGACTCGCGTCACGCGGAAGCCGCGCTCCGCAAACGCGCGACGGATGGTCCGGCCCGAGAACACGCGGTACGCTTCACGGTCGCGCGCCAGCCCGGCCCTCCGCGCGAGCGATTGCAGGAGCGCGAGGCTGCGCGCCGCCGGGTAATCCACGATGACGCGGTGGCGCGACACGCGGCACAACTCCGCGAGGCACTGGTCCCATCCGGGCGTGTGCATCAACACGCGCAGCGATACCGCCGCGTCCACCGAGCCATCCGGCAGCGCCAGCGCGTGCGCGTCCCCCGTCGTGAACTCGATGTCGAGCCCCGCCTGGTCCGCGCGCCGGCGCGCCACCGCCAGCATCTCGGCCGAGGCGTCGATCCCACGCACGGTGGCCCCGCGCGCAGCCATCGCCAGCGCGGCGCGCCCGGTGCCCGTGCCGACGTCCACGATCGCCTGGCCGCGGACATCGCCAAGAAACTCGAAGAGCACGCGTTCCTGCGCCTCGGCGATCAGGGTCCCAATCGGGCCGCTGAACCGCGCCCGGTCGAACCGCTCGGCCATCCCGCGATCCGCGTAGACCGTGTAGCTGTAGTGGCTCTCGTCGCGATGCCCGACACGTGCGCCGCTCACGCAACGCCTCCGGCCGCGACCTGCGGCGCCGCCGGGGGACCCGCGAGCCAGTCGCAGGCCTGGCGCGTGCGCCGGAGATACGCCTCGTAGCTGTACTTCGTCTCTGCGAGCGCCCGGGCCCGCGCAGCGACCGCCGCGGCCCGCCCGGGGTCGGCGATCAGCTCGAGAATCCCCGCTGCGAAACCGTCCGGCGTCGGCTCGGTCAGGACCGCCACGTCATCGTCGAGGACCTGCGTGTGCGTCAGAAGCCGCGTGGCGACGATGGGCCGGCCGGAACGCAGGTACTGATAGATCTTCAGCGGCGTGTTGGTGCCGGAGCTGCGCGGCGATACCAGCACGCTGGCGGCGTCCAGATACGCGGGCACTTCTTCGGCGGGCCGCTGCCCGGCAAAGATCGTCGCGCTCCGGATTCCCGCAGCCTCTGTCTGCGCGATTGCCGCGGCGACTTGCGCCGGGCTCCCCCCCACCATCAGGAGTCGCGCGTCCGGCCGCGCGCGGTGCACGCGCGCGAACGAGTTGAAGAGCAGGTCCAGCCCCTGGTAAGCCTCGAACGTTCCCGTATACAGCACGACCGGCGTCGACGCGCCGACACCACGCGGCGCGAGCGCCGCCCGCACGCTCGCGCCCGCGCCCGACTCGGCGACGTCCCCCGAACCCGGCGCGTTTTCAATCAACACGACAGGAACGCCGGCGCTGACCGCGCGCACGGTCTCGACCAGGTTCTGGCAAATGACGATGACGACCTTCGAGCGGCGGATGACGAGCCGCTCCATCCACTCGAAGGCGCGGCGCACCAGGCGCGAGCGGCTGAAATCAAAATTCGTGAGCTGCTGCGGCAGGCTCGAGTGCATGTCGTAGAGGTGCGGAATGCCGAGCAGCCCCGCCAGCACGATCCCAATCGCGGCCCCCTCCTCGTGCGAGTGCACCGCGTCGTAGCGCTCGGACAACACACGCCGGACGCACGTGAGGGCCAACAGCAGATCCAGCGGAATCTTCGCGAGCGACGGCCCGATCCGCACGTGCTTCAGAAACGGGGGGCGGAGCGAGCGGAAAATCCGCAGGCCGGGCATCTCGACGTCGCGACCGAACGGATACGTGACGAGATCCACCGTATGGCCGAGCTCGAGCAACGCACGGATGCGGTGATACTCGCTGAACGGAGTGCCCCGGGGCTCGAAGAACGGCTCCGGTGCGATCATCAAAATCCGCATGGAATCAACGAATTGTAGCAGACGCGCATGGTAGACTGGCTCGTTTCCTGAGATGAGAGTCGGGCGTCATGCGCTGCTGGTTGCGCTCAAACTTGCGGTCAGCGTCAGCCTGCTCAGCGTGCTGCTGCGCCGGGCCGATCTCGGTGGAATTGCCGCCGGCCTGCGCCAGGCTGAATGGAGCTGGATTGCCACTGCGCTGGGCCTGTATTTCCTGATGCTGGCGGTCAGCGCCTGGCGGTGGCAGCAACTCCTGTTCGCGCAGGGCGTGGATCTTCCCATCGGGCGGCTTTTCGAGTCGTTCCTGGTCGCCACCTTCTTCAACAACTTCCTGCCAAGCAACGTGGGGGGCGACGTCGTCCGCATCGCGGACACGGCGCGTCCCGCCGGCTCAAAAACGCTGGCGACGACGGTTGTGCTCCTCGACCGGGGGGTGGGCCTGCTCGGCCTCGTGCTCGTCGCGGCGGTCGGCGCCACAATCGCGCGATGGTCGGCGAGGGAGGCGGGTCCCGTTGGCGCCACGACGCTTTGGGCCGGGCTGGTGGCCGGCACCGTGGTGTCGCTGCCGGTGTTTCTCGCGCCCAGGACGCTGCACGTGCTCGCGGGCCCCATCCGGCGGCTGCACCCGGAGTGGATCGACGAGCGACTGGACCGGCTGACCGGCGCGCTCGTCCGGTTCCGGCAATCGCCCGCCGCGATGGCCGCCTGCTTTGGCGGCGCTGTCGTGGTGCAGCTCATCCTGGTGGCGTTCTACTACGCGCTCGCGCGAAGCCTGGGGATTCCCATCGGGTTCGCGCAGTTGTCGCTGCTGGTGCCCGTCAGCTTTTTGGTGCAGATGGCGCCGATCTCGATCAACGGCTTGGGTGTGCGGGAAGCGACGTTCGGTTTGTACTTCCGCCAGCTCGGACTGCCCCTCCATTCCGCCCTGCTGCTCTCGCTGGGCGGCGCGGCGGCGATCATGGCCGTCTCGGTCGCGGGTGCGGGAGCGTACATCGCCCGTCTGCGGCGCAGGCAGCGCATCGAACGCCCTTGACGGCAAGCAGTTACCGGCTTACTCTTTGAGCTGGCCCACGAACGGGCGCTCCCCCAACAAGCAACTCAGTCTATAGCTGGTTACAGGTCCGGCCGATAGCGGATCTGCGCGGTTCTTTACGTCCGTGCGCGGCCGCCGGTCTGTTTCGTGTGAGAGAACTGCCATGGCAGGATTAGCCCGACGTTCCACCCGCTCGCTGGTCGCCATTTCCGCGCTCCTGGTGCTCGGCGCCTGCGAGCACTCCAAGAGCTCGAATCCGCTCAGCCCGACGATCGCGGGCCCGCTGCCCGGCGTCGAGATTACGCAGCCCGTGCTGCTCGAGCCGGGCCAGGGCTGGAAGTTCAGGGACAAGCAGCAGCCGATCACGCTGCTCGTCGAGAACGCCTCCACCAACGGTGTGCGGCCGCTCGTGTATGCGTTCGAGGTGGCCGTGGACGCCGGCTTCAAGAACATCGCGTACTCGCGGCGCGACGTGGCGCAGGGCGACAACGGCCGGACGGCCCACAGGCTGCAGGACAACCTGCAACTGGGGCGGACCTATTACTGGCGGGCGTGGGCGTACGACGGCGCGAATACAGGGGCGTATCCCTCGACCGTGAGCTTCGAGGTGTATCCGCCCGTGGTGATCAACCCGCCGCAACTGGTCTCGCCAGGCAGCGGGAGCACGACCGGCTCTCTCTTCGTTGAACTGCGGGTGGCCAACTCGGCGCGCAGCGGGCCGGCGGGCAACGTCAGCTACGCGTACCAAGTCGCCAGGGACCAGGCGTTCACGCAGGTCGTGTCGGCGACCGGCGGTCAGCCCGAAGCGGTCTCGGCCGGGCAGACAGTGTGGGCGCCCACAGGACTTGCGAACAGCGTGACGTACTACTGGCGAGCCTACGCGACCGATGGCGAGGCCCGGAGCGGCTGGTCGTCCGTCTGGTCGTTCATCACGCCTGCGGAAGCGCCAAGCGGCGAAGGCGGTTCCACAACGCCGTGCGGCCCGCCCTATCCGACCACGCACCTGGGCATCATCGAATGCCAGCGGAGCAAGTTCGGCTCGCACATGTCGTCCGCCCAGCTCGTGACGTTCCTGCGGGCGTCGGCGCGCGACCTGAACGCAGGGGGACTCTCGGGCGGCCCGTTTGGAATCCTGCGCAAGACCAGCGGCACCAACTGCGGCGGGTACTCCTGCGACATCCTCTGCGCCGGCTCGGGCAGCTCACAGAAGCAGTGGGACGTGCTCGGCGACGCGGACGGTGCGCAGACGCCGGCGTGGATCGGTCCGAAGGTCTTGCCGGACATCCGCGTCGATACGTGCGAGATCCAGTAATGCGGAAAGCTCGGAAACAGCAAGGGCCAGCCTTTTCGGCTGGCCCTCTGTTTCTGTGAATGGACGGAACGCCTCAGAAGCGGAATCGCACTCCGCCGAGGACCTGCAGGCCGCCCACGTTCACCGAATCCACCAATCCGTCCACGTCGGCAGAGGCAAACAGGTACCTGGCGGTGGCACCGACGCCGATGCGCGGCGTGATGGCGTAAGCGGCGTCAACGCCGGCGTTGAAACCGACCGTCGTCTTCCTCTGCTCGGTGACCGTGATCTTGTCGATTCGCGGCTCGGTGAACGGAGGGTTCTCGGACAGCAGGTTGGCCCCGGTCACCACGTCCTGCTTCACGAAGACGATCGACGGCCCGGCGAACACCTGGAAGTCGATTTTTCTGGTGAACGGCACGAACCAGATGCCGTTGAGGTGAAGCGCTCCCGAGGTGTGCTTCACGCCGGACGCCTCGAAGCTCGCGACGCGGACCTGGTCGAAGAAGACCGGATGCGGCACGCGCGCGAGCACCGCGACGTTATCCTCGGTCGTGTAGAACGAGAAGGCCGCGCCGACGCCGTAGCGATTGCTGAACTGATACGCGAGGCTGGCGTCAAAGACGGGTTTGCTCTTGAGTTCACCGGCTGAGCTGAGCGTCGCCGTTTCCTCGAACGCCTCGAACGTCGTTTCGGTCGCGATGTCCTGGTTGATGATCTGGTAGCCGCCGTTGACGCTGACGAAGAACCGCGGCTTGGCGGGCGGTGTGTCCGGCGCCGGCTGCCGAGGCCGTGTCGTGGCCGGCGGTGCCAGTTCGATTTGCGGCGTGGGGGACGGCGGCGGCGGCTCGGTGGACGGGGGCGTCTGCCCGGAAGCGGAGATGCCGATAAACATGGTCAGGCCGACGGCCAGTGCGATTGGGCTCGTGATCCGCATCTATCTCCTCGTGATCGATGTGTGTCAGGGAAAGAACGCGCCATGTTATCACGCATTCCCGTGATTTCGCGGTTCGGCGCGGCGAAAGTTCAGGTATCATACGTGGAACCCCCAGTTGGTCGATCGAGAACGAACCGCTTTTCCTCAGGTGGAGAACAACTGAGCATGTCCCGAAAGTATCTGCTTGCCTCCGGTCTGGCCTGCGTCCTTTCCGTAGCAGTCGGCTGCGGGAAGGAGGCACCGACGCCTGTTTCCCCCACCACGACGGCTGATGTCGTGGACAACTCCGCGAACGCCGACGGCTCCACGCTGAAAGCGACCGCTCCCTCGATCCAATCCCCGACTGGCGGAACGCAGGTGGAGGGCGACGTCGTCCTGACGGTCGGGAACGCCGAAGCGAAGTTCGCCTCGGTTCCGCTGTCGTATCGCTTCGAAGTCTTCAACGACCAGAACGCCAAGGTCTACACCTCCCCGCTCGTGCCCGCGGGCAGCGGCCGGACGCAGCACGCGGTCGGCGGCGCGCTCGAGTTCAACAAGGTGCACACGTGGCGTGCCCGGGCGGAGTACCTCGGCGCGGCCGGCCCGTGGTCCGCGACCGCGTCGTTCAAGACGCCGGAAGGGGGCTACATCCGCGGCAGCGAGGTGATGGATCCGCTGACCAACGGAAAGACCGTCGGCGATGCCGTCGGCGTCACGTTCGTTCCGGGCCAGGGCGCGTTCATCGAAACCAACATGAGCCGCATTACCTATACGCTCGGCGCGACGCTGCAGGAAGGCGAGTACTCGTTCGTGGCGCAGGGGGTCGACGAAGGAAACCAGGGCGACAAGTCCAAGGTGATGTCCATGGCCGAGGGCTACGGCGACGTCACCAACAACGATTACCGGCAGACGCTCGAAGTCCGCGGGCGCGACTACGGCGGCACGCCGGGTACCGTGTCCTACCGCATCATCACGGGCGACGCAAACGATGAAGGGCGCATCTTCGACGTGCCGCGCCGCGTGAAAACCTGGTCGCGGCAGCAGACGTACTTCTTCCGGATGTGGTGGCGGCTGGGATCTGCCGGATACGAAATCCGGCTGGACGGTCCGGATGGCCCCCTGCACGACGAAGGGTCGATCTCGACGGGCAGCCGCCCGTACAGGCCGGGCGCCGACGGCTCGAATCCGCACGTCGCGCATATCGGAGCGCCCCTGACGCGGGCCGGCGAGCTGAACGCGTCGCATCCGCAGATGACGGTGCGCAACGTCTGGATCTCCTCGCGACCGCGGCCCCGGTTCTAGCGCCGGCCGCACGAGGCTCAACTCCCACGGGGCGCCGGTCTCGCCGGCGCCCCGTTCTGTTTCAGGCTCAGCGTGTTACGATAGGCGTCACTCGCATGGCCACCAACACGTTCCGGCTGCAGTACCTCGCCAAGACGGCCGCGGGCGTCCCGCGCGACCTGGTCAATACCTTCATCGCGACCAGCCTGAAAGCCATCCGCCCGACGGTGCTCATCTACAACTGCACCTGGGTTTGCGATGCGCGCTGCGAGATGTGCAGCAACTGGAAGTTCGGCGACCGCAAGAGCGACATGACGCTCCCCCAGCTCGGGCCCGTCTTCGAGCACCCGTTCTGGGGCGCGGTCGAGAACCTGAACATTTCCGGCGGAGAACCGACCACGCGGAACGATCTGCCGGAGATGGTGGAAATGTTCCACCGCCGGCTGCCGCGGATGCGCAAGGTCGGCATCAACACGACCGGACTGACGCCGTCCCGCGCGATCCCGATGCTCACGCGCATCGTCGAGTTCTGCGCGGACAAGGGGCTCCCGATCAGCATCCGGGTCTCGATCGACGGCGTGGGGGACCTGCACAACCAGGTTCGCAACGTGAAGCGCGGTTTCGACAAGGCCTCGCAGACGATCGACGCGATGCAGGCGCTCGCGGAACGGCACGACAACTTCCAGTTCGGCATCGCGTCCACGATTTTCGCGACCAACCTGGAGGACGCCGAAAACATCCTCGCATGGGCCCGCTCCCGCAAGCTGGACATCGTGTTCAACATGCTGCGGTTCACCGACGCGATGCTCCACAACAAGGAGCTGGAGGAAAAGATCGGCTTCCGCACGCGCGAAGAGGAGTACATGCGGAAGTTCTTCCTGGATCGCGTCCAGGAGGAGTCGGTCCTCTCCGGACAGACGTTCATGTACATGCACTACGCGGACATGATCGCCAACGGCTACAAGCGCACGATGCCGTGTCCGTTCCAGCGCCAGGGGCTGCTGCTCAATCCCAACGGCGATCTGTTCTACTGCGAGAATTCCGCGAGGCTCGGGAACGTCCTCGACACGCCCGCCGAGACGCTGTACTTCGACAGCGCGCACCTCGCCGGGCGCGAGGAGCTGAAGGCGAAGGTGTGCGGCACGTGCCTGAGCCCGTGCCAGGTCAACGTCGGCGCGATGAAGCAGTTCATCCCGTATGCGAAGTTCCTGAAGCGCGCGTACCAGGTCAAGCGCGCACCGGACAAGCACGCGTCGACCCTGCCCGCCCCGACCGCGTGAGTTCCGACGGCCGCAGCCCCAGGCCCCCCGGCGCCGGATCGGCAATTCTCTCCGCGTTTCTTTTCGGTCTTTCGCTGCTGCTGGCGGTGTGGTGGGCTGCCGGCATCGGCGGCGTGCTGTACGCAGGCGTGTACGCGCTCGCGGTCGCGCCGGGCCTCCCGGCTGGGTTCGCGCTGTTCGGGCGACGCCACGCCGCCGGTTGGATAGCCGGGATGCTTTTCGGCTACGGCGTGCTGCAGCTCGCGCTGTGGGCAGCCATCGCCGCACGCGTGGCCAGCGGGCCGATGTTCGTGCTCGCCTGGGCGTTACTCGCCTGTCTCAGCTGGCGACTGCATCGGCGACGCCGGAATGCGCCCGCCGTCACGCTCCCGTCCTGGACACGTCCGGACACGCGCGCGCTGTTTCTCGTGCTTCTGATCGTTCCGGCGCTGATGGCACCCCCCTACCGGAACCTGGGCCGCGCCGACGCGGAAGGCAATCGCTACTATCGCGCGTACTTCACCGCCGACTTCGTCTGGCACTCTGCGCTCGCCTACGAGCTGGGCAGGTTCACGCTGCCGCCGCGCAATCCATACATGGCGCCGCGGACCATGAACTACTACTGGACGTACTTCCTGCTGCCGGCGACGGTGGCCGAAACCGCGCCGGCGCCGCTCGGTGACGTCGAAGTGTGCCTCAAGACGAATGCCATCCTTCACGCCGCCGCGATGCTCGCGGCGCTGTTCGTCGTGGTCCGCACTGCGACGCGGCGCGCCGGCGCGGCCGCACTTGCCGTCCTGCTTGCGGCGGTCGCTGCGAGTTACGAAGGCACGCACACGCTCATCGATTTCTACCGCCGCGGTCTGCCATTCGACCTGCTGCGGGAGATGAACATCGACGCCGTGACGGCGTGGCAATGGAGCGGGTTGCGCATCGACAACATGCCGCGGTCGATGTGGTACACGCCCCAGCACACCACGGCGGTCGGCCTCGGGCTCCTGGGTCTGCTGCCCGCGATCGCGCAAGGGTCAGCCCTCAGCCCGCGCGGCGCTCTGGGCGCCGGTTGCGCGCTCGGGCTGGCGACCGCGATGAACCCGTTTCTCGGCGCGGCGTTCTCGGCGATCTACGGCGTCGTCATCGCCGTCGATACCGTCGCCTCCCGAACCGGCGCGCGGCCGCTGATCCGGCACGTGCTGGCCGCTGCTCCCGTGGCCGCCGCAGTGGCCTGGGGCATGCTGTCCAGGATGACGGATGGTGCGGCGGCGGCGGTCACGATCGGGTTCTCCGGCTACGCGCGTCAGCGACCGGTACAAACGCTGCTTGTCTCCCTTGGCCCGATCCTCCTCCCCGCGCTGGGAGGCCTCTGGCCCGGTCGCGGCTGGCCGTGGCGGCCGGTCGCCGCGGCGGCTGCCGGCCTGGCGGTCGGTCTGGGTCTTCTCTACTTCGTCACGATCTCCGAAGCGTCGTGGGTCGGCTTCCGCGCCGGGCAGATCCTGCTCGTCTCGATCCCGATCCTGCTGGCGCGCGTGCTCGATCGCGTTCCCGTGCTGGCGTGCAACGCCCTCGTCGCCATTATTCTGGTTGCCGGTCTGCCCACGACACTCATCGACACGTACAACGCGCAGGACATTCACAATCGCCGGCCGGGCCCCGGGTTCCGCTGGACGCTCTGGACGACCGCCGCGCAACAGGAGGCGTTCGCGTGGATTCGCGCGCACACGGCGCCGGACGCCATCGTGCAGATGGAGCCGATCGTGCGCGGGCGGGAGCACTGGACGCTCATTCCGTCGTTTGCCGGCCGGCGGATGGCGGCGGGCCTGCCGATCTCGCTGCTGCCCCAGCCGCAATACACCGAGCGGTCCGGGATCGTGCAGCAGATGTACATCACCGCGGAGCCGCGGGCCGCGTGGACGATCGCCAAGCGATTCGGCATCGATTACGTGTATGTGGATTCCGCGGAGATGGCGGCGTACCCGGCCGGGATGCCCAAGTTCGAGGAGCGCCGCTACTTCGATCGCGTCTTCTCGAACGCCGAAGTGCGGATCTACCGGGTTCGCTGACTCCCGGCGATCAGCCGTTCCTGAACCGGAAGAACGTTCGGGCGCCGGTGAACCAGTCGCGCACGCCGATCTTCTTCCCCTCCGCCCGCGAACGCGGAAAATACGAAATGGGAACTTCCACGATCTTCAGCCCCCGCGCCAGCATCTTCGCCGTGATCTCGTGATCCAGCTCGAACCCGCTGGTCGTCAGCGTAAGTGACGCCAGTTCCTGGCGCGGAAACAGCTTCAGCGCGGTCACCGTGTCCGACAGGTAGGTCCCGGTGAAGAGCCGGGCGACGAGGCTCAGGCTGCGGCCGCCGAGGTAGGCGGCGAGCGACTGGCCGGCATGCCGGCCGCCGGCGAGATAGCGGCTGCCGTACACGATGTCGCCACGCCGCTCCAGCAGCGCGCGGAGCATGGGGACGTAATCCCGCGGGTCGTATTCGAGGTCGGCATCCTGAATGATGAGCAGGTCGCCGCTCGCGATCGCGATCCCTTCCCGGACGGCGCGTCCCTTCCCGACGTTCCGCTCCAGCCGCTTCAACGTCACGCCCGGCACCGCCGCGACGATCTCCGGCGTCCGATCGCTCGAGTGATCGTCAATGACGATGATTTCCCTGCCGACGCCGAGCGGCTCGAGATCCACCGCACGGATCCGGTCCAGGAGCGTCCCGATGAAGCGCTCCTCGTTATACGCGGGAATGACGATGGAGAGCGTGCGGCGTGTCATGCCCGGCCGCGAAAACGCGCGCGCACGACGGTGCCGACGGCGCGGAGGCCGTCGACGGCCGTCGTCCGCCGGACCTGGTCGGGAGAGATCGAGAAAAACTGCACGGGCACCTCGAACATCTCGGCCTTCCGCCCGAGCAGGATCGGCAGCAGGTGCTGGTTCGCCTGTTTGTGGGTGAGCGGCACCGGCACGGCGAGCGCGTCTGAGGCGCGCACCGCGCGCGCCGCCGAGAGCGTGTCCGACACGTAGCGACCGTACAAGCCCAGATACATCAGGCTCAGCGCGTGGCTGCCGAGGTACGACACCGCGCCGGCCACGGCGCGGCGCCGGTATTTCAGGCGGTAGGATTCTTCGATGTCGCGCACTGACAGGCGGCGGCTGCCCCACACCGAGTCAAGGCGTCCCATGCTCAGATAGGACGCCAGCGTCCTGACATCCTCGCCGTTGTACATGCCCGAGGATTCGAACAGGATGACGTAATCGAAATGCTCGTCGGCGAGCGCCTTGCGGAAGGCCCGGTCGCGCTGCGATTCATCCCCCTCGAGACGCCGTACGGCGAACCCGAGCGACTGCGCGAATGGCTCGTCGAGCGGTTCCGGCGCGTCGTGAAAGACGGTCAGTGCCAAGGGAAGGTCGCGCACGCCGGCGCGGATCATCTCGAGGAGGCTCTGCACAAGCTTGTTCGCGGTCCGGGCCTCGTAAAAGAGCACCGCAACCTTCTGCGTGTCGTTCCAGCGGGCCAGAAACGCCTCCACGAACGGCCCGAGGATCTTGGCGGCGTCATGCCTGCCGGTGATCCCTTCTTCATAATTGCCGACGCGCACCAGGCGCGGGTCCTCGAGCGACTCGAGGCGGCCCAGCGGAACGTACGGCCGCTCAGGGCCGCCGCCGCGGGGATCGTTGACCAGGTAGTGCGTGATCAGGCATGGCGTCGGGATCGTCAGCCGCCCTTTTTCCTTCAAATAGAACACCGCGCGGTCGATGATGTCGACGGCGCTCTGGCCCGTGATCTCCGCGTCGGTCTCGATGTTGGTCACCAGCAGCTTGATCGCCGGCAGGTTTCGCGCGATCGCGCCGCTCAACCCCGGAGTCAGGTAGGACGGAAACAGGCTCGAGTGCTGCGTGCCGGGCGCGTACACGATCAGATCGGCGTCGGCCAAGGCCGGTTCGAGGCGCGGGTTCAACCGCACGGACCGGTCCGCGGAGTGCTCCCGGAGAAAGCGGTCCTGCGCCGGCCGGCCGTCGGCCGCAAGCCGGGCGCGCATCTCTTCGCTGACCGCGACGTCGAGGAGGTGGATGTCCTCGACCCGGTTGCGGCGCTTGGCGTCGACAATCTCCTCCTCGCTGCGCAGCAGCCGTCCGTCGGAGTCTACTCCGACCAGGAAGGCGTTCCTGCCGTCGGTGACGTTCTCGATCAGGCCGCCGGGAAGCGCCATCAGCCCGCAGCAGTAGTCGTCGACCGCCCTGTTGAAGTCACGCGCGCAGAGGAGGAACGAACCTGCGAACACGACGTTGCCGAGCGCGCAATCGCAGAAGCGAAACGGGCGGCCGGCCTGCAGCTCGCGGCTGAACGGCCGCAGCCGCTCGAGGACGGCACCGCGAAGCGACACCGGCAGCGCGCCGGCGAGCCGTGCCGCAGATGCCAGCGGGCCGTCGGCAGGCGCGGCCTGACCGTCGATCGCCGCGATCAGGCGCTCCCCCGCCGTGCGGACGTCGCCGTCCATGTCGACGCGCAGATCCAGCAGTTGGACGAGTTCCACGGGCCGGGTGCCGAGCAGCCGCGTGAGATGAGCCGCGTTCTTGCGGAAATCGGACGGCCCCAGCGCGTCTCCGAGGAAGCGGCGCACCTCGCCTGTCGATGCCCCGTCATCGTACCCGTTGATGGCAACGGTCAACGCGATGCGGGGGTTGGTGACAAGCTGCTCGGTCAGCGCGCCCGACCCGCGGCCGCCTGAGAACAGCACGACGCGCAGGTGCGAGCGCTGGGGTTGTGCGGGAGACACCGCGACCATTATGGCATGCGGGTCTCGAGTTGATCATGGGTGCCGCTCCCGTATAATTAATCCATTCATCATGCATGAACCGACCCGGGCCGACGTGCTCGAGCACGTCAGATGCGTTCTCTGCGGATCGGACGACGCCGACCTCGTGTATGAGGCTCAGTACCATCTCGAAACCGACGCGGACCTGGTCGAGAAGTTCCGCGCCTCCGGCGACGAGCTGCTCATCGATCAGGTCGTGCGCTGCCGGTCCTGCTCCCTCCAGTACATCAACCCCCGTCTCCGCGGCGACCTCATTGTCTCCGGCTATACCGACGGGGAGGATCCCACGTACGTGTCGCAGCTCGACGCGCGCGAACGCACCTTTGCCGGCTCGCTCGGCGCCATCGAGCGCGCACTCGGCGGAAAGGGACGGTTGCTCGACATCGGGACGGCCGCCGGGGCGTTTGTCGCCGCGGCGCGCAAAGCCGGCTGGGACGCCACGGGGTGCGAGCCGAACAAGTGGCTCGCGGAGTTCGGCTCGCGGCACTACGGCATCCATATCCGCCAGGGCAGCGTCTTCGACCACGATTACGAGCCCGGCAGCTTCGACGTGGTGACGCTCTGGGACGTGATCGAGCACACGCCGGACCCCGTCGCGGTCGTGGAACACTGCCGCACCCTGCTCAAGCCGGGGGGCCTGCTCGTCATCAACTATCCGGACGTCGGGAGCTGGATCGCGCGCGCGCTGAGACGCAAGTGGCTGTTCCTCATTTCGGTCCACCTTTTCTATTTTGACCGGCGGACCATGTCGCGGTTGCTCGGCGAACACGGCTTCGACGTCGTCCTCATGCGACCACACTGGCAGCGCCTCGAACTCGACTACGTGCTCCAGCGAGGCGCCAGCCTCGCTCCTCGTCTCTCGTCGGCGGCGCGGCGGCTCGTGTCCTGGCTCGGCGCCAGCCGGCTGCATGTCCCCTACTGGCTGGGCCAGACGTTGGCGATCGGACGTGCGGTGAAGCTGCTCGTCCCTGTGCTACTCTCTGATTTCTCTCTGATCCCGGTCGCGGAGGCATCGTGGTTAAGCACTCTGTCCTGATTCCCTTCATCGGCGCGTGCGCGATCGCCGCCGCCTGCTCCGGGTCCGGGGGCTCCCGCGAAGTGCCGGTCAGCCCGACGGCGCCCGATGGCACCGCGCTCCCCGCGCCGACCCTCGTCTCACCGTCGGACGACGCGCAGCTCGATACGCTGCGGCCGACCCTCACCGTCAACAACGTGTCGTCGGGCGCGGGGTCGCGCACCTACGAGTTCCAGGTGGCCGACAATTCCGGCTTCGCGCTGATACCCGGCCGGCTGGCGAGCTTTGCCGTCGCGTTCACGCAGTCCGGCGTGCCCGAAGGATCCAGCGGCCAGACCTCGGTGAGCGTGCCGACCGACCTGCAGCCGTCCACCCGGTACTATTGGCGCGCGCGCGCCATCCAGGGCGCGAGCGTGGGTGCCTGGTCCGCCGCGTCGCGCTTCAAGACGAAGATCGACAGCTTCAAGAGCGGCAACCAGGTGTTCGATATCCTCACGAACGGCCGAACGGTCGCCGACATGCAGAGCAAGGTGTTCTTTGTCCTCGACGACCAGAGCCCCGGGTTGAAACTGGACGACTCGGACAGCTATCTCGGGTATCGGATCTCCGCGCTGCCGGAAGGCGAGGTGTCCTTCGTCGCGATTCGGATCAAGCCCACCGGCGACTCGAGCTTCGCGGGGCAGTCGAAGATCCTGCTGATGCAGGACGGCACGGGATCGAGCAATCTCGCCGGCAACCAGCATCGCGTCCTCGTCGACCGCTTCTGGGACAGCGGCGCGGTGCGGTTCGACTGGAGTGGCGCGGCGGGAACGCCCGCCTGCGGATCTTCGAGGGCACGTCGGAAGCCGGGGCCACGAAGGTCGATCTGAGCACGACCTACCCGGGGAGCTACAACCCGGCCAGCCAGACCATCGTCATCGGGTCGCTGTACAACGACACCATGCGCGACATGCGCGTCAGCCGCGTGTACATCGGTCCAAACCCGCGGCCGATCTCGCTCGGCAGCGCGCTCAACGCCCAGTAGCCGCTTTGACTGCAGGCCGGCTCGCGCGGATTCTCGTCGCGGCCGGCCTGTTTCTCTTCCTCCTCTGGCGCGCGAACCCCGCTGCGGTGCTCGCCGCGGCGCGCGGCGCCAACCTGGCCTGGATCGCCGCGGCGGCCGGTCTCGTCCTGTTCGATCGCGCCCTGATGGCGTATCGCTGGCTGGTGCTGTTGCGCGCTGTCGAGCCGCGGCAGCGGCCGCCGCTCGCCGCCGTGCTGCGCGTGTTCTTCGTGAGCACCTTCGTCGGCACGTTCCTCCCCAGCGTCGGCGGCGACGTGGTGCGCGCGTACAGCCTCTCGTGCTACGGCGTGGACGCCGCACAGTCGGCGGCATCGGTCGCGATCGATCGGGTGCTCGGGGTCGCCTCGATCGCGATCGTAGGTGTGGCGGGCCTTGCGCTTGCCGGGGCCCGTTTCGCCGACCGGGGCGTGGCCGCCACGCTGGCGGTCTCGCTCGCCGTGTGCGCGGCGGGCGCGCTGGTCGTCTTCAGCGAGCGGGCGGCCGGCCTCGCGCGGCACGCCGCGCGCCGGCTGCCCGGCGCGCGCGTCCGGCATGCCGCTGAATCCCTGGTGGATGCCACCCGCCGCTACGCGCGCCATCGCGGCGGTCTCGCCAACGTGCTGGCCGGGTCCGCGGGGGTGCAACTGCTTCGGATCGTCCAGGCCTATTGCCTCGGCCGCGCGCTCGACATCGCGGCACCCTTCTCTGTCTATGCCGCGTTCGTGCCGCTGATTCTGCTGATCATGCTGCTGCCGATTACAATCAACGGCCTCGGCACGAGCCAGCTCGCGTTCGTCTGGTTCTTCGGTCAGGCCGGCGTTCCCCAGCCGGCTGCCTTCGCGCTGTCCGTGCTCTTCGTCGCATTGGGTGTTGTCGGGAACCTGCCCGGCGGGTTACTTTACGCCACCAGCGCGGGCGCCGCCTCGCCCGGCCGGCCGAAATAGATCCTCGCCGTGCTGTACGCGCTTCCCTTCGCCGCTGCCGCCTTGCCGGGAATCCCCCTTGGCCGAGCGCTCTTCGGCCCGCGTCATCCGGCCGCGTACGTGGGCGGGGCCATCCTGGGCTATGCCTTCAGCACGATAGGTCTCTGGGCGACGATCGCCGTGGGCGCGGCATCCAGGCCGGGGTTTCTGGCCGCATGGGCCGTCACGCTGGCGGCGGGCTGGATCGCCGCACGTGTGGTCCGGCCGCTGCCGATCTTCGCGTGGACGCGGGGCGACACGATCGCGCTCACCCTCGTGTGCGCGCTGACGCTGGCCGTGGCCGTACCCCCCTTCGCGCGCGTCGGCCAGCAGCAGCCGAACGGCGCGCGCCTGTATCGCGCCTATTTCACCGCCGACTTCGTGTGGCACATGGCGCTCACCGCGGAGGTCGGCAAGTTCCAGATGCCGCTGCGCAATCCATATCTCGCGCGGGAGCCCATTCATTACTACTGGGGCTATTTCATCGTCCCTGCGGCGGTCGCCGGGCGCGGCCCGGCGCCGCTGCGATCGATCGAAGCATCTCTGAAAGGCAACGCGATCGCCACCGGCCTGCTGTTCTGCGCCGTCCTGTACTTGCTGGCGCGCGTCGCGGCGGCGCGCCCCGCCGCCGCGGGGATCGCCGTTGCGCTGGCGATCGTGGCGAGCAGTGCCGAGGGCCTGTACGAGATGTGGCGGCTCTGGCGCCGCGATGTCCCGCTGTGGTACCTGCGGCACACCAACATCGACGCGATCGCGAACTGGCGGTTCCAGGGGCTGCGCATCGACGGTCTGCAGCGGGCGCTGTGGTACGTCCCGCAGCACACGATGGCGTACGCCGCGGGCGTTCTCGCGCTCGTCATCGGCGCGGCCGGCGGAGCGGTGGCGCCGATATCCGCGATTCTCGCCGGCGGCGTTGCGCTGGGCGCGTCGGTCCTCTGCAACCCTCTCGCCGGTGGGATGTTTTCCCTGGGCTACGCCGGCACGGTGATCGTGGATGCCGTCAGGACTGGCACGGTCCGGCGCGTCCCACTCCACGCGTTCGCGGCGCTGCCCGTGCTGGCCGCCATCGCGTGGTGCGCGGGCAACCACATGCTGGAAGGCGCCTCCCACGCGCTGACGTTCGGGCTCCACGGACTTGCGGCGAACGCGCCGATTGCGAGCCTTGCCGTGTCGCTTGGGCCCGTCCTGGCGGTCGCCCTCGCCGGCCTCATCGGTCCGCGAGGGCAGGCGCCGCTTGCCGCCGCGACACCTGCCCTTGTGATGATCCCGCTCTCGCTCGCGCTGATGCACTTCGTGAGCCTCGACGTGGACACGGCCTACATCGGCTTCCGTGCGGGACACATCCTGATCTGCGTGGCGGCCATGCTGATGGCGCGCGCGGCGATGGGGCTGTTCGACCGCGGACGTGTCGCGGGCGTCACGGCGGCGGTGATCGCGGCCGCGGCGATTGCGGGCCTTCCCACAACGGCGATCGACTGGTACAACGCGCGCGACACGGCCAACTACGAGCGCAGCATCGGCGGATTTCGCTGGACGATCGACCTGACCCCTGACGAGCAGGAGGCGTTCCGGTGGCTCAAGCGCGCGACGCCCGCTGGAGCCATCGTCCAGATGGAGCCCATCAGCCGGGGACGCGAGACGTGGAGCCTGATACCCAGCTTTGCCGAGCGCCGGATGGCCGCGGGCCTGCCGATCTCCCTCCTGAAGGTGCCCGCCTACAACGAGCGCTCCCGCGAGGTGCAGGAGATGTACGAGACCGCCGATGCCGGAGAGGCGCGCCGGATTGCGGCGCGGCTGGGCATCGAATACATCTACGCCGATCGCGTGGAGCGGGCGCTCTATCCCTCAGGGATCGAGAAGTTCGAGCTGCATCCCGAGTTCTTCACGCCGGTGTTCAGCAATCTCGAAGTGCGCGTCTTCGCCGTTCACTGAATCAGGCCGGCGGCCGCCGGCGCAGGGCCTCTTCAATCATCGCAAGCTCGTCGGGCGTGTTGACGCCGACGGCCTCGATATCTTCGGTGGCGGGAAACGTCACGATCGCACGCCGCGCGGCCAGCCAGGGAATGAACGGCAGGAAATTCCGCTCGCCCGTCGCAGCGCCCGCCTCGACGGCGCGTTCCGCCGCGAACCGCGGCAGGTCCTCCAGATAGGCGTCGCGGGACAGGCTGAACACCCCCATCTCGCTCTCCCCCGCCGCCGGCATCGGGTCGTGTTCCCGCCTGTACCGCACGCGAACGATCCTGCCGGTCTCGTCGCGCTCGAGCAGCGTGTAGGGATGCGCGCGATGCAAGGTCGGCAGAGCAAGGGCCACGCCCGGCCGGTCCGACGTCCGCGCGAGCGCCGCCACCGTCTCGTCGCGCACCGCCACCTGATCCGCCCACGTGATCCAGATCGTCTCCGCGTTCGCCGCGCGCACGGCACCCGATGCGAGCAGGATCGCATCCAGCATGCCCGTGGGGACGGCCTGGACCGCGAAGTCGACGGCGCCAGGCTGGACACGCGCGCAGTGCTCGCGAACCGCCTGCTCGGATTCGGGGTTCACGACGATAACGAAGCGCCCAACGTAGGGCCGGTACAGCGCAAAGAGGTGATCGAGCATGGGACGGCCCGCCACCGGTACCAGCGCCTTCGGCAGGGCCGAGTTCAGGCGCGTGCCGCGGCCGGCGGCGGGAACCACGAGCATCCGCTCAGGCATGCCTCTCGCGCCCTCCGGCACACACGATGACTCGCAGGCGCTCACTGGACATCCGCGCGCCGCTTCCAGATGTAGATCGTGGGACCCGGTCGTGACACCCCGTAGAACCCTGCGTACGGCATGAAGAACGCGTCCTGGTAATCGTAGACATTCCGTCGCTCGGATGCGGGCAATCCACGAATGACCCGGACCAGCTCGTAGCCCGCCTTGATGTCCTGCTGCATGCGCGGCGCGACGTAGCTGTACGGCAGCGGTGACTCGTGGACCACGATGTACTGGGGCAGCCCCGCGCGGGGGGACGCGCGGCGCCGGTGGAGATCGACGTAAGTACCCCACGCTTCCCAGTACTCCCAGTTGCGATAGGGCGCGTCGAAACCGAACCCTACTCGACCGTACTCGGAGCCGGATTGCGCGATGGTCGCACCCCGCGGGATGTGTGCACGCGCCCATTCCGCGGCAACCACGCGCGTGTCGCGCCGGCTGAGAAGGCGATCGAAGTCGACCGAACTTGCGAGCGTCGGGACCGCAATGATGGAGATCAGGGCAGCAGCCCCCGCGAGGACCAGCATCTTCGGGCACGCGCGACCGAGTCGCGTGAACAGGGCGTCGACTGCGACCGCCGCGGCGTAGCTGACAAACGGCACCAGCGGCACGGCGTAGCGCACGAACAACAGCCGCGATTCTCCCGCGAGCGCGTAATACGGCAGGACGAAGGCGCCCAGCACTGCCGCCTCTGCGGGCCGACGGCGGAGGATCACAATCGCTCCCGCCGCGGCCGCTGCCAGCATCGGCCAGCCGACGCCGTACCGGAGTGTCACGACGAGATGGTAGGCCCAGCCGCTGCCGAGATGATGCTGCGTCTTCATGCCCATCGAATACGACTCGGACAGCAGCGCCATGCCCAGGCGAAATCGTTCGAAGTCAAACACGACGTACGGGTTGAGGACCAGGAATACCGCGGCGCCGAGGGCCGCGTGTTTCAGGCTGCTCATGATGAGCCCGCGGGTGTCGATCCAGCCCTTCGTCCGCCAGACCAGCAACACCGCCGCGACGGAGAGCGCCGCCGGCACGGCGGAGTACTTGGTGGACAATGCCAGGGACGCCGTGCAGGTGCCGGCGAGCAGCGCGCGCGTGTCGTGCGCCTCGGCGGCCCGCACGAGCGCGGCGAGCGCGACCCAGCACAGGAACGTCATCGGCACGTCGGCCGTTGCGTAGTGCGAATCCCGAACGTGGAGGAAGGCGACGCTCAGAAACAACGCCGCGATCAGCCCCGCCTGGCGCCCGCTCGTACGAGTTGCGAGACGGTGGATCACGATCAGCGTCAGCACGCCCAGCACGGCGCTGATCCATCGGCCGAGGAGGAACAGTGGCGGCCAGTACTGCGTCCAGGTGCGCAGGAACTGCGCGAAGGTATCGAACCAGCCCGCCGTCACGGCGATGGCGCCGTACACCGCGTAGGCGACCGCAAGCAAGTACGGCATGAGCCGCGGATAATCGAAAAACAGCGGCCAGAAGCGGCCCTGGAGGAACTCCATCGCGACGCCGGCGAGCGCGCTCTCGTCGGGGCGCGCCGGGATGTCCGGCAGCCCGAAGCCAATACCCCACACGCGCAACGCAAAGCCCAGCGCCACGATTGCCGCGAGCAGCAGGTGGTGCGCGTTCATCTGCGCATCGGATCTTCGATCCGCTCCCACCGCAGGCGGAACACCGTCACTCCGTCAGAACCGGCCACGTGCTGCAGCCCACGATGCTCCGGCGCTTCTCCGTCGCCGTGGTAGACGACGACGTGGGTGACACCGACGCGCTCGAGATACGCAAGCGCGCGTTCGTCGGGAAACGTCTGCAACTCGGTCCAGTGATGCACGTAGCTCGAAGGCACGAAACCGGAGTATCCATTCAGCATCGGCTTCCAGTGAAGCGTGGAGTCGAGCATGTACTGCACGTTGCCGAACGGCACGGACGGGGAGGCCATCGGAAAGACGACGACGACCGCCCGCGGCTCGCCTGAGAGCAGGCCTGCGACCGCTGCCGGCTCCCTCGCGGGATAGTAGCCGATAGGCGCCACCCAGCTTTCCGCTGTCGCGATGACAATCGCCGTCACTGCCAGAACGCCCGCGACGCCCGGGCGTCGTATGCGGTGCCGGAGGTGAGCCAGCCCGAAACCGGCGAGCGCCGCGAGGGCGATCAGCGCCAGGTGCCCCGCGCGGACGGGTGCGCGGATGCCCTTCAACATCGGAACCGCTTGATACAACCAACCGTAGCCCGGAAGATTGGTGCCGAACGACAGGAGAATTCCCACGACGACGATCGCCAGCCACATGCGGACTCGCGTGTCGCGCCAGCGTGCCGCCACGGCGATGGCGCCTAGGCCGAGCGCCAGAACCCCGGGAAACAGCGGCGTCTTGCCCCCCGTACCCCAGACCACGTGGCTCCACGCCGCGAAGTGCAGCCGGCCGGGCGTGCTCAGGTAGTCACGCCAGGATCCGGAATACAGGGCCACGTCGTCGAGGCTCCGCACGATGCCAAGCGAGCGACTGACGTCGTAATACGGCCACAGGAACGGAACGACGATCAACATAGCGATACCCAGGGCCGCACCGGCCGGAACAACCAGCGGCCGCGCCCGCTCCCCCCACCAGTCCATCGGTCGCGCCAGCGCGGCAGCCACAAGCGCGAAGGCGGCGAACACGAACCAGTAGTAGGACGTGAGACCCTGCAGCGCGAAAAACGACCCGAGCGCAAGCCCGGTCAGGACGCGCGGGGACGCCAGCAGCCGGTCCAGACAGTAGATCGCAAGCGGGAGAAACTCCACGTGCAGGGCCTGCAGATGAGGAATGCGCGTGAAGCTGTGCGCGTTGAACGCCGCGAGCGAGCCGGCGGCGACCGCGGCGACGGTGTCTCCCGTCCAGCGGTGGACGACAAGGCACATCCCCCAGCCGGTGAGCGCGAATCCGGCCAGCACGAGGAGGTTGTACGCGAGGACGGGAGACGCGCCGGCGGCGAACAGCGGCACGCCCATCAGCCCCTGCACGATCATGTGCTCGGAGAAGGCCAGCGTCCTCTGCTCCGGGTAGAAGATGTTGGCGTCGAACAGCCGGACGGGATCGCGGGGAAGCTGGTGCGCCACCCACGCGATGGCCCACTCGTTGAGGACGGTATCGGCGTTGTCGTTCCGCGAGAGCGTGCCGGGCGCGGACGCGAGCGGCCACGTGTGGACCACAGCCAACACAGAGAACAGCGCGAGCAGGCCGATGGCGCGCCGGGCGTTCATGGGGTCAGCGAATCGCGAATCTCGAGCTCCCGCTTGATGGCGTCGAAAAACAGCTGGGCCACGGCCCCATACCCGAGCGTGTTCAGGTGCAGCCCGTCGCTGCTCATGAGGTCAGGACGCGCGCTGATGGCGGCATGGACGTCCACGAGCACGACACCCTCCGCCTGCGCGAGCGCCCGGAGGCGATCGTTGAAGACCGGAACCTCCGCGGCAGCCTCAGGAGAGATCCCCTTCGTGCCGGCAGGATTGATCGGAGGGATCGTCGCGAGAAACACGCGGACGCCCCGGCTCTGTGCCTGGTCGATCATCTTGCGCATGCCGTCCACGGCACGCGCAAGCAGGTCATCCGGGCTCGCGGGGTCCGCGGTCAGATCGTTGGTGCCCTCCATGAGCAGCACGACTTCCGGCCGCGCCGCATCGAGGTCCACCGGCAGCCGTTTCTGGGCGCCGGGGCTGTGCTGCGAGGCGCCCGAGATCAACTCCCCCCCTACGCCGTCCGGAATCACCGCCAGCGACTGCCCGCGGAAGTGCGCGCGGAGCAGCGCGTCCAGCTGTTGCGGGTAGGAGTTCGGGTAGTCGACGATCCGAAACGTGGGCATTTCGTTGGTGACGCCCTCGGTCAAGCTGTCGCCGAACGCCAGGAACCGCGAGAGCGCCAGCCGCGGCGGGCGTACCACCGTCACGTTGAAGCTGCAGATCGTGCCGCGGCCCGTGCTGTCGACGACGCTACAGGTGACGGTGCTCGTGCCGAGGCCGACCGCCGTACCGCTGGGCGGCGTGCACGTCACCTCGTACGGAGGCGTGCCCCCGCTCGCGCCCGGCGCCGAATAGGTCACGGCAACCGGCCCGCCATCCGGAGAATCGAGCTGGATGTCCGCCGGGCACTGCGTGAACGGGCCCGCAGGCGGCGCCGTGGGCCCTTTGCCGCCGCAGTGCGCGGCCGCCATGGACAGGATCACGGCAGCCGACACGCGGCACAGCCATCCGGCGCGAGGAGAAGGACTGGTCACCACCGACGAGGAGATCAGGGATAGCGCCGCCCAAGGGCGGCGGGCTCGCCCGCTTCGTCAGTCCGCGGCGATGCTTCGAGCACTTCGCGAATGACGTAGGTGGGCTTGTCCTGGGACTCGTGGTACGTGCGGATCTGCAGCTCCGCAAGCAGGCCGAGCGTGATTAACTGGAAGCCGCTGAAGATGAGCAGAATGCCCAGGAGCAGCAGCGGACGGTCTGCAATCGACTGGTTGCCGAACAGCCGGAGATACGCGAGATACGCGTTGATCACCGCGCCCAGGGTCGCCATGACGATGCCGAGCACGCCGAACATCTGGAGCGGCCGCGTCGAGTAGCTGAGAAGGAACTTGACCGTGAGCAGGTCGAGGATCACGCGGAGCGTGCGCGAAATGCCGTAGTTGGACCGCCCATGCACCCGCGCGCGGTGGTTCACCGGGCGCTGCGAGATCCGGACTCCCTGCTCGCTGGCAATCGCCGGCAGGAAGCGGTGCATCTCGCCGTACAGCCGCAGGGGTTTCACCACTTCGGCGCGAAACACCTTCAGCGAGCAGCCGTAGTCGTTCAGCCGCACGCCCGTCGCCCACGAGATCACCCGGTTCGCGATCATCGACGGCAGCCGCCGGTTCAGGAACGGATCTTTGCGGTCCTTCCGCCAGCCGCACGCGATATCGTCGCCATCTTCGATCATCTCGACGAGCGCGGGGATGTCGCGCGGATCGTTCTGGAGGTCGCCATCCATCGTGACGATGTAGCGGCCGCGCGCGTGGGCGAAGCCGGCCGCGAACCCGGCGGTCTGGCCGAAGTTGCGGCGGAAGCGGATGACCCGCAACCGCGGCTCGCCCGCCTGGATCTCGCGAAGCAGCCGGAACGTGTCATCCGTGCTGCCATCGTCGATGACGAGGATTTCAAAGGGGCGCCCCCAGCGCGACAGCTCGGCCACCAGCTCACGGCAGAGCTCGCGGACGTTCTCCGCCTCGTTGCGTACGGGGACGACCACAGACAGGTCCGGCTGCATCTGGAAGTTCTTGATTATATTACTGTTTCACTGTCTTTCGACGCCGGATCCGCCACAGCCAGCAAAGCACGCCGAGCGCCATCAGTCCGATGGTGAACCAGGCGGCGGGCTTCAGGTTGTCGTTCAGGAACGCGATGGCGGCTTTGCCGTACCACAACGCCAGCAGCGCTTCGCCGAAGTAGCGGGCGCCGCGGCCGATCGCCACCGCGGTGATGAACCGCGCCGATGACATCCCCGCAACCCCCGCCATCAGGACGAAGATCTTGAAAGGGGCGGGCGGCGGCAGGATCGCCGGGACGATGAGCACCCAGATGCCGTAACGCTGGAACAAATCGAGGCCGCGATCGACGTGCCGCCGGTGGAAACGCTTGCGAACCCACGCCTCTCCTCCCTTTCGAGCCAGGAAGAAGATCGCGTAACAGCCTGCAACCGACCCCGCGGTGGCCATCGTCGCGTAGAGCAGCGTGCGCCCCGGGTGCTGCGTGGTCATCCACACGAGCAGTACGTCGGTCACTTCCGGCAAGGAGAGAAACGACGAGTCGAGAAAGGAAATCAGGAAGACGCCCGGCGCTCCGAGGGCCATCGCGAAGCCCTGGAACCAGGCTGCCAACCTGCGGATCAAGACAGGCCCCTGCGGGTCAAACAACACTCCGTTGCATGAGATAAACTGCGGAGCTTGTGATCATAACAGACCGCACTGGCGTGGGGCACGTGCGCAGCGCGAACCGGCTCGCGATCGGCAGCGCGATCGCCGTGGCGCTCGCCGGCCTGGCGGCCGCGTTGTATTACGCACGGCTCGACCTGACGCTCAGCCACTACGACGCGAAAGGGCACCTCGTCGTGGCGCGCCGGGTGATCGACAGCCTCACACCGGGCTGGCAACAGATCGGGGCGGTTTGGCTGCCGCTTCCCCACCTGCTGAACCTGCTCCCCGTCCAGGTGGACGCCCTCTATCGAACCGGCGCGTCCGGTGTGGCGATTTCAATTGCGAGTGGCGCGCTTGCCGCGTACTCCCTCGCGGCGGCGATTCAGCGCCACACCGCGCCGAAGAGCGGCGCGATTGCAGCCGTCACACTCCTCGCGCTGAACCCCAACACGCTCTATCTCCAGAGCACGCCGATGACAGAGCCGCTGCTCGTCGCGCTCCTGCTGTGGTCTGTGCTCGCCGTCACGCGGTGGCTCGACGGCCCGCGGGACTCCGCAGGCGCCCGGCGCCATGCGGGGGTCTCGCTCTTTCTCGCGTGCTGGACGCGATACGAGGCCTGGCCGGTCACCGGCGCGCTGCTCGGCCTCGCTCTCGCCGCGCGTCTACGGCGGGGTGAGCACGCGGCGCGTGCAGCGATCGACGTCGCACGCCTGGCAGCGTACCCTGCGGCCGCCGCGGCGCTCTTCGTCATCATCAGCCGGATGACGGTCGGTGAATGGTTCGTGAGCAGCGGGTTCTTCGTGCCTGAAAACCCGGCGCTCGGACACCCCCTGGTGGCCGCCGGCCAAGTACTGGGCGGGGCAATCACCATCGCCGGTGCGCCGCTCGTGGCCGCCGGTCTCGCATCCGCCGTGGCGATCGCCATCCTCGCCATCGCGAGACCTGCGCGCGCGTCGATGCTGTTGCTCCTGGCGCCTGTCGCCGCGGCCGCGCTTCCCTGGTACGCATTTCTGCAGGGACATCCCTATCGCGTGCGGTACATGGTTGTGCACGTCGCGTCGATGGCGCTCGTGTCCGGCGCCGCGATCGGTCTGCTGCGTCTGCGGCTGGCTGCGGCCTCCGCCGCTATCCTGGTCCTCGGTACCGTGGCCGTGCGCCCGCCGCTCGATCCCACCGCCGCGATGGTCCGCGAGGCGCAGTGGGACAGGCCGAACGCCGCTGCGAGACGCGCGGTGACCGCTTACCTGCGCGAGCACTGGGACCACGAGCCGATCATGGCGAGCATGGGATCCCTGGGGCATTACATGCAGGAGCTGTCGCACGCGGACATCCGCATCGGCGACTTCCTGCACGAGGGAAACGGCGATCTCTGGAAAGCGGCGCTGCCGCGGCCGGCGGCGCACGTGCGGTGGATGCTGATCGAGGAGAAGGCTGAAGGCGGAGACATGCTGGCGGCGCGCGCCCGCACGGATCCCGCCTTCCTCAGGGGATTCTCACGCGTCGCCGCGGGTGGCGGCGTGGCCCTGTACCGCAGGCAGAGCTGACCACAGGGGACGCGTCCCCTGTGGTTCAAATCCGGAGTTCAGAACCGGAAGCCCAGCGTGAAGTTCCCGTTCCAGCCCCCCAGATCGATCTTGCTCGCGATGAACCCGTCTTCGCCACCCGTGGGCAGGTCCCCCTCGCCGCTCTGGTAGCGCAGCTCGCCGCCCACGAGCAGGCGATCGCCAACCGGGTACCGGAGCCCGCCAAGGAACACCGGAGCGACCGTCGAACCTTTCCCGACGTACCGCGCCGGAAAGATGGCGTTGTCCGAGGGATCGATGAAGTCCCCCGCCTCGCTGAACCGATAGTTCAGCCGCGACACGCCCGCACCGAGATACGGCTGGAATCCCTTGTATTTTCCCATCGGAAAGACGCGCAGTGTCGCTGTCACGGGCGCGATGCGGAGCCGCAGGTCCTGCTCGATCTCCGATCCGTTCGGCCGCACCGAAAGCTCGTAGATGCTCGGCACGGTCCGGCGATAGTACGACGCGCCCACGCCCGCCTCCAGGTAGTCGCCGAGGCCAATCAGCCATTCGGCGCCGATGTTCCCGCCCGCGAAGTCGCCAATCTCGAACAGCAGCGGGTCGCCGCTGCTCAACTCGGCGAGCAGCACGTCGTCGTCCACGCGGCCGTCCTGACCTTTGGGAGCGAAAAAGCCGGCCGTCAACGTGATCGACTGGGACTGGGCCATCGCCGCGGCGGGTGCGAGTAGAAAGGCAATGGCGAGGGCGCCAAGGATCATCCGCCCCATCTTCGAGCGCAGCATGGTTCTGACCTCCGACTCGGGCAACATGCCCACTGACCGGCTGAGCATGGCATGTGCCAGAGCCGGGTAAGGGGGACAGTCACACTTTTCCCTCGGGAAAACGCCGGAAAAGTGTGACTGTCCCCCTTATCCCGCTGCGCCTTGTCCCGACCCCTTTTTCGGTCATTCCGTCCGCTTTCGTGAACGGTACTTGGCGATGGTGTCGAGCATGGCGTCGTGAATCCGGCCGTTTGATGCGACGATCTCGCCGGATCGAGGTGTGAACAGGCCGCCGTCGAAGCCCGTCACTTTGCCGCCGGCCTCCTCGACGATCAGCGCGCCCGCGGCGATGTCCCACGGACTCAACAGCCGCTCCCAGAACCCGTCGAGGCGTCCCGCGCCGACGTAGCACAGATCGATGGCCGCCGATCCCAGGCGGCGCACGGCGCGCGCCCTTCCCACGAACTCCGCGAACAGCCCGACGATCTCTTCCACGATGGCGTGCACGTTGTACGGGAACCCGGTGCACAGCATCGAGTCGATGAGCTGTTCGGACGCCGAGACTCGCAGCGGCACCCCGTTCAGCCGCGCACCACCGCCGCGCTCGGCGGTAAACAGCTCCTGGCGGCTCGGATCGAACACGGCGGCCACCTCAACCCGCCCATCGATTTCAAGAGCGAGCGACGAGCAGAAAATGGGCATGCCGTGGGCGTAATTCGTCGTCCCATCGACCGGGTCGAACAGCCAGCAGTAACGCGAGCCCGCCTCCCCCTCCGTGCCCGCGCCGAACTCCTCGGCGAGGATGCGATGGCTGGGGAACCGCTCGGCCACGAGCGCGCGGAACATGCGCTCGATCTCGAGATCCACCTCCGTGACGAGGTCGATGTCTCCCTTCTTCTCGATGTGCTGGAGCTTGCCGAAATGGGCGGCCTGGATCGCGCCGGCGCGGGTGACCACCTCGATGGCGGTCGCAAGATAGATCGGATCAAGAGGCATGACCGAGCTTCTTCACCATCCTCACCTCCATCCCGCCTTCCGGGACGCGGCGCACCTGCACGTCGTCCATGAAGCTGCGCATGAAAAAGATTCCGCGCCCGCTCGACTTGAGCACGTTCTCGGGCGCGAGGGGATTCCCGACGTCCTCCACTTCGAAGCCCCCGCCCTGATCCACGATCCGCACGACGAGCTCGGTCGGCGAGTCCGGCGCGTCCAGCGCGAACTCGATGGTGACGATCTTCGATCGGTCCTCGCGGTTCCCGTGCTTGATCGCGTTGATGACCGACTCGCGCACGGCGACGCCGACCCAGTGAACGGCGTCCTCGTCCAGCCCGTACATGCGCCCCAGTTCGTCGCTCACGACCTGGACGAAGTCGAGCATTTCGAACGTGCTGTGGATCTGCAGGCGGACGACGCGCTGGCGGTCGCTGGTCATGCAGGCTGAAAGGATAAGATACAACAAGAACGCCGCAGGCCACCGCCATGACCCTCGCGCACCATGCCATCACCGTCCTTCCTGCCGCCCGCCTCCGCGGGACGCTGGAGGTGCCGGGAGACAAGTCCATTTCGCACCGCTACGCGCTGCTGGCCGCGATCGCCGCCGGTCGTTCGCGGATTTCCGGCTACGCGCCCGGCGCTGACTGCGCCGCCACGCTCGCGTGTCTCTCCGCCCTGGGCGTCGATGTGGGCCGTACGGCCGGCGGCCAGGTCGAGATCGCGGGCCGTGGTCTTCGCGGCCTCTCGTCGCCGGGTGAGCCGCTCGACGCCCGCAACTCCGGCACGACCATGCGGCTGCTGGCCGGTGTCCTGGCCGCACACCCGTTCGACACGACGATTGTCGGCGACGCGTCGCTCAGCCGGCGGCCGATGCGGCGTGTCATGGAGCCGCTCTCGCGCATGGGCGCCCGGCTCGACTCTGACGCCGGCGGCCGGCCGCCCCTGCGGATTCATGGCACCGACCTCCACGGCATCGAATACGTGATGCCCATCGCCAGCGCGCAGGTGAAGAGCGCCGTGCTGCTGGCGGGCCTCCACGCGCGCGGCACCACCGTCGTGCGCGAGGCGGTGGCCACGCGAGATCATACGGAACGGGCGCTCCGCGCGTTCGGCGCCCCGCCGCGTGTCAGCGGGGACGCGATCGCGGTTGACGGAGGGCGCGGTCTCACGGGCGCCGTGCTTCACGTGCCCGGCGACGCCTCCTCTGCCGCGTTTTTCGGCATCGCCGCCGCGGCGATCCCGGGGTCGGACGTGCGGATCGCGCGCGTGGGCCTCAACCCGTCGCGCGTGGCGTGGGTGGACGTGCTTCGGCGCGCCGGCGCGCGCGTCGAGGTGGACGTCGATGCCGAAGAGGGTGGCGAGCCGCTGGGCACGATTCGCGTCAGGCACGGCTCGCTTTCACCGCTCGAAATCGGCGCGGCCGAAGTGCCGGCGGTGATCGACGAGCTGCCGGCGCTGGCGGCGCTGGCCACGCACGCAGGCGAGATCCGCGTCACCGGCGCGGGAGAGCTGCGGGCGAAGGAGAGCGACCGCATCACGTCGGTCGTGAGCGGCCTGCGCGCGCTCGGCGCCGAGGCCGAGGAACTGCCCGATGGCTTCGTCGTCCGGGGCGCCCACGCGCTCGCCGGAGGTATTGCCGATGCGGCCGGGGATCACCGCCTCGCGATGGCATTCGCGATCGCCGCGCTCGGCGCGCGGCACGCCTGCACGATCACCGGCGCGGATGCCGTGGCGGTGTCGTACCCGGGATTTTTCGCGGATCTCGAGAGGCTGCGCACCTGATGGCCTCGATCCACCGCGACAAGATCTATCTGGTGGGCTTCATGGCCGCCGGGAAGACCAGCGTGGCCCGGCTGCTGGCCGACCACCTGCACTGGCGCGCCGAGGACATCGATGAGCTGATCGAGGCGCGCGAGCGGATGACGGTCACCGACATCTTCTCCCGCTTCGGGGAGCCGTATTTCCGGACCGCCGAGCGCGAGATGCTGCGGATCGTCCTGCCGCTGCGCAATACCGTCGTGGCCACCGGCGGGGGAACGTTCGCCGACCAGGACAACCGCGCGGCCATCATGCTGGACGGGCTCTCGGTGTGGATCGATGTACCCTTCGCCGAGATCGTGGCGCGATTGCCGCCCGACGGCCGGCGCCCGCTCTCCGGCGACCTGGCGCAGCTCGAACGGCTGTATCATGTGCGGCGTCCCGCGTACCAGCAGGCTCACGTCCGCGTCGATGCCTCGGGTGCTCGCGTGACCGAGGTCGTCGAGCAGATCGTCGATGCGTTATCTCGTCCTCTCTGACATTCACGCGAACCTCGAAGCGCTCGAGGCGGCGCTCGCCGCCGCCGCCGGTGGGCACGATCGCGTGCTGGTGCTTGGGGACCTGGTCGGCTACGGTGCCGAGCCCAACCGCGTCGTCGAGCGGATCCGCGCGCTCTCCCCCGCGTTCATCATCCGCGGCAACCACGACAAGGCGGCCTGCGGGATCGACGACGCGTTGTCGTTCAATCCGGTGGCGCGCCGGGCCGCCGAATGGACGTACGAGACGCTGACGGCCGACAATCGCGAGTTTCTGCGGGACCTGGCTGCCGGCCCCGTGCTGGTCGACAGGGACATCGAGATCTGCCACGGCGCGCCGTTTGACGAAGACGCCTACATCTTCGACGCGGCGGACGCCTGGCGCGCCCTCGAGCTTACCAGAGCCGGCCTCTGCTTCTTCGGCCACACGCACATTGCCGTGGCGTTTCTTCGCAGCGGGCAGGCCTTCGAGGCCATCGTGCCGGAGAACGGGGAGACGACCGTACAGGCGCGAAACGGCCGGCGGCTGCTGGTCAATCCTGGTTCGGTCGGCCAGCCGCGCGACGGGGACGCGCGCGCGGCCTTCGCCATCTACGATGATCAGACGGGAGTCGTGGTGCTGCGCCGGGTCGACTATCCGATCGCCCAGGCGCAGGAGAAAATCATCGCGGCGGGCCTGCCGCGCGCTCTGGCGAACCGGCTGTCCGTGGGACGTTGAGGCCACTGCCCACTACACCTTCACTCTTCCTTCTGCCTCGCCCTGCGCGCGGCGTCCTTTCGCTGTTCGGACGCGTAGGCGTCGGCGGCGGCGCGGGACCCCAGCACCCATCCGATCACGATCCCGACCAGCAGGACCGCGGGGATGAAGATGAGGTGCGCCGCCGACATCTCCGAAAGGTTCATGTCCGGCTGCGCTCCCCGACGCGGCGCGCGACCTCTCCCAGTTCCTTCTCGACCTTCTGCAGACGCCGCCAGATCGAAAAGAGATAGAAGAAGATGGCCAGCCACGCCACGGCGTAGGCGGCGATGACGAGCGGAGCGGCCGGGATCTGGTCGGCCTGCGGGAGTTCGTCGACCGGAACGAACTCGCTCTGCTGGGCGGGTGGTCGAGGCTGTTGCGCGTGGGCGGCCGCGCGCGCGGGCACGAGCGACGCGATCAACAGCGCGGCGCAAAGAACGCGAGTGAGCGTGGTCAACATGCTATGAAGCCTCAGTCTTCGAGCGAAAGGTACAGTTCGTCGAGCGCCGCGCGCTCCCGTTCGAGGCGCACGCGCGCGGCCAGCGTGAGCGCCATCAGCACCAGGAAGGAGGCGGCGCACCACCAGAACGCGCCGCGCATGCCCGGCCCGAGCGTGGTCACCACCGACGTGGTCGGGTGGATCGTGCGCCAGATGTTGACCGACACGTACACGAACGGCACGTTGGCCATGCCGAACACGGCGAGCGCGGCCGAGAGTTTGTCGGCGCCCGGCCCACCGTAGCGGCGCACGAGCAGGTAGGCGACGAAAATCAGCCACAGCAGCAGCGACATGGTCAGGCGTGCGTCCCACTGCCACCAGACACCCCACGCCTTTCGACCCCACAGCGGGCCGGTGATGAGACCGATGAGGCCGAACACCACCGTCAGTTCTGCCGCGCTCAACGCGAGCCGATCGGCCAACGGCGTGTGTTTGTACAAATACACGGCGCTCGCGAGCCCGCAGACGAACACGCCAGTGAACATCACCATCCACGATGGGACGTGGTAGTAGAAGATCTTCTGGACGAGCCCCATCGTGGCTTCGTACGGCGCGTTCGCGATGATGATGGGGGAATAGGCGAACATCGCCGCCGCGACCACGACAAGAGGTAGATACAGCTTCTTCATGATGCTCTTTCAGCCCTGGCCCCTGACCCCTGACAGTATCAGTCCGTCATCACCGGCTCGAACACCCAGAACGCCAGCGTCAAGAACACGGCGTCGAACGCGCCGAGCAGCCCAATCCACATCCAGGCGGTCGGCAGGTCTGCCGACGGCTGGAGGAGCGCTGCCGTGCCCCGCACGCCGCCGATAATGACCGGGACCGTCACCGGATACAAGAGCACCGGCAGCAGCACGTCGCGGCTGCGCGCCCGGACCAGCATGGCGGCGAACAGCGTCCCGACTGCCGCATAGCCCACCGTGCCCACGACGACCAGGACGGCGAGCGGCAGCGCGTGCCGGACCACCGGGGCCTGGAACAGCAGCCCGACGATCGGGACCAGCACGAGTTCCACCGCGACCATGATCACGAGCATGCCGGCGAGCTTTCCGGCGTAGATCGCCGGACGATCGGCCGGCGCGAGCATCAGCGCGCGCAGCGTTTCGCTCTGCCGCTCGCGCTCAAACGTCCGCCCGAGCGCGAGCGTGCCCGCAAAGGCAATCGCGATCCACAGGATCCCCGCCGCCGCGTCCTCGAGCGCGCGCCCGTCCTTCACGAAGCTGAACGCGAAGACGAGCACGCACGACGCCGCGAAAAACAGCGTCGTGTACAGAATCTCGCGGCTCCGGAACTCGACCGTGAGATCTTTCCACAACACGAGGGCGACGGTACGGGTGAACGCTGCGATCATGATCTCTGTCTATCGGGAGACCGATTGCCGATAGATCTCCGACAGGCTCCCTCCCCCGTCGGCCGTCGCCACCAGCCTGCCCCCGCGGAGCAGCACGGCGCGGTCGAGCGCCGCGTCCACGGTGCCGAAATCGTGGGTCGCGACGAGCACGATCGCCCCGCCGTCCCGCAGCGCGCGCAACCGCTTCAGCATCGCCTCCCGCGCGTCCTCGTCCAGGCCGGTGAAGGGCTCGTCGAAGAGGACGAGCCGCGGCCCGTGCAGCAGCGCGCGCTCCACGGCAAGCCTCTGTCGCATGCCGCGCGAGAACCCGGACACGGCGTCGTCGGCGCGGTCGGCGAGCCCGGCGCGCGCCAGCGCGGCGTCGACGCGCGCAGCCACGCCGTCCAGCCGGTACAACCGGGCGAAAAACTCCAGGTTCTCACGCGCCGTGAGTTCGGGATAGAGGTGCAGGTCGTGGGCGAGCACGCCGATCCGCGCGCGCAGCGCCGCGCCCCCCTGCCGCGCCGGCGTCTCGCCGTAGCGCACCTCGCCGGTGCTCGGCGACATCAGCGTCGAGGCGAGCGCCAGCAGGGTCGACTTCCCCGCCCCGTTGGGGCCGAGCAGCCCGACCACTTCCCCGGCGCGGCACTCGAGCGACACTTTGGCGAGCGCCCGCCGGCGGCCAAAACTCTTGGAGACTTCGTGAAAGGTGACGCGGTCGAAATCCACGGTCAGGCGGCCGCGCCTTCGTCGAGATCGCTGTACACCCGCTCGAGGTCTTCCACGATCTGGTGGCGCCGCCGCGCGTACTGCCCGTCGGAGATCGATCCTGCGCGGTGACGCTGTTCGAGGGAGGCCAGCTCGCCCAGGAGCTTTTCACGGCGCGCCTGCAGCTGCTTCACGAGCCCGACTTTCTGGGCGGCGCGCCGGCTCGCCGTCGCACTCAGCCACGCTCCGCCGCCCAGGATCGCCGCCGCCAGCGTCAGCGCCAGGAATCGCGGCCACCGAGGATGGCTCGGCACGCCGTTCACCGTCACGTCGAGCGGTGTGCCCGCAGGGACCGCCTTCGCGTGCGCGACGAGCAGCACCTGCCCTTCGTTGGCCATCTCGCGCGTCTCGTGAAAGACCGCTGACTGCAGCGCGATGCCCGGCGCCTTTTTCGCGATGGACACGACGGGCTGCTCGATGCGCGCGGGGAACGCCTGCGTGAATCTCACGCGGCCGCTCGAATACGGCAGGCGGAACGCCGCCTGGACCATCGTTGCGCCAGGCGCGAACGGCCCCTGCACGCGGACCGTGCGGCCGGCAGCGGTCGCCGACGGATGCGACCCCTCGAGAATCGTGCTGCCGGACGTCCCCTCGGGCAGCTCGATCACGAATGGCGTCGCGGGCTGCACCGGTGTCTTCGCACCGTTGAGGATTTCCAGCAGGTAGTAGACGTCGGCCCCTTCTTCGCCGGGCTCGACGTGAATGCGCGTCTGGGAGCCGAGCGTGACGGTCCCGGGTTGCGCCGGCAACTGCGCCTGCCGGGCGGCCTCCTTCGCGGCGCCCGGATCGGTCGCCACGAGCATCAGGCGCATGCCCCCCTGGGGCGGTACGCGGAACGGCCTCGAATCCACGGTCTCGTCGCCCACCACCGCGCGGACCGTGACCGTCCCCCCGGTCTTCAGGCCTTCGAACGTCGCCCGTCCCGCCTCGTCGGTGGTCGCCGTCTTCTTCTCGCCATCAATCGTCAGCTCCACAACCTGCTTCGTGACGGCGTTCGACATGTCGCCACGCACGACGCGGACCGAGACGGTGCCGGGCGTCATCTCGGCCATCGGCAGTGGCGTGCCGGACATCTGCCGGGCGTCGGGCATCTGCGGCTGCGCTGAGGCGGGTGCAAGGGCGAACACGAGCGCGACGGCCGCAAGAAGCGCCCTCACGCGACACCCGCCAGCCTGACGCCGCACTTCTTGCAGAAGCGGGCGTCCGGGTCGTTGGTGGCACCGCACGCGCAGAAAAAGGGGTCGGGAGCCTTTGTCGCGCCCGCCGGCGGCTCGAAAGAGGCTCCCGACCTCTTCTTCAGCCTTTCAAGGTCCTTCTCGATCATCTCCCGGTACGACGTGCCCTGGTCGAGCAGCTTCATGATCGCGATGGCGCGCGCGCGCAGGCGCGTCACCATGTCGTTGAAATCCTCGTCGGCAACCTTGCCCATGGCGCGGTCGAACTCGAGCTCCTTGATCGATCGCAGCACGAGCGTCTTCTCGCGCTCGAGCGCCGCGCGCGAGCGCCGGCCGAGCGGCTCGCTCGTGAGCTCCGCGTTCGAGCTGACCAGCGGCAGCAGCGTCCGATGGAACGCCGCACCCACCAGGCCGGCGGCGGCAAGCGTGACGCTGATCAGGATCAGGTGCTCGGGCGTCGGCGAGGGCGCCATCAGGACGGCCACGGTCGCGGCCATCAGCGACGCGAGCACGAAGAAATGCCAGGGGCGGAACCCCGCGCCGGCATCTGCGGGATCCGCGTTGTGCGCCAGGGGGGGCCTAGTCGAGATCTCGGAGTTCATCGTCCAGCCTTGTGCTCAGGGATTGGTCGGCCTCGACGCGCGCCTCGGTCGCCCCGTCGTCTGCGGCCGCGCTCGCGGGCTTCCGCGACCAGCGCATGGCCATGGTCACGATGAGGCCCAGCCCTGCCGCGCCAAACACGTACGGCAGGAGCCAGGCGAGCCGGTTGAAGCCCTCGTCGATCGGCGCCGCGAGCGGCTCCTGGCTGCCGTACTTCTCGATGTAGTAAGCAAAGATCTGATCTTTCGTCCTTCCCTGGTCGAGCAGCGTCCTCACCTCGGCACGCATCTGGGCGGCGTAGCCGCAGCAGAAGTCGCCAATCTTCTTGCGGCCGCACGTGCCGCACATGCACACCAGCTCGCGCCACAGCTCCTTCTCGACCGGCGTGCGCGCCACTTCGACCGCGGCGGACTGCGGCGTCTCCACGTGCTGCGGCTCGGCGGCGGCGAGCGCCGCCGGCCAGAGCAGCAGCGAGAGCAGCAGCAGCGTGGCGGTGACGGTGCCGGCCGGCGCGCGCGCGGCGGCGAACGCGAACGTGCTCTCCGGCAGGAGCGCGATGCCGGTGCCCATCGCCATGACGGCGAAGCCGAACCAGATCCAGTTCACCAGCGGGTTCACGACGAGCATCAGCGTCGCCGACTGCGTCTGCATGTCGTACCCCGCGAGGACGACGTACACGTCCTCGGCGACGCCGCGACGTATCGCCACTTCCGTGGTCGGCTCCTCTTCGCGCTTGCGGAAGAAGTGCCGTCCGGGCTCCATCGCGCCGACCTGTTTCCCATCGCGAAACAGCGTGACGTGCCCCGTCACCATCTGCTTCTGCCCGTCGTCGGTGATGCGGATGCCGTCGTAGCGAACGGTGTAGCCGCGCAGGGTCGTCTGCTGGCCCGGCTTCATCAGCACCTGTTCCTCGGTCTTGAAGCCTTCGCCGGCAAAGCCGAGGAACATCAGCACGATGCCGAGATGAATGACGTAGCCGCCGTAGCGCCGGCGCGAGCGGGCGACCAGTCCGACGAGCGCGGTGAGGACGTCGGTGCCCGTTCCTCCCTGGCGCACCCGCGCGCCGCGCCAGAACTCCTGCGCGATCGTGCCGAAGACGAACGCGCTCAGCGCGAAGCAGAGCCCCGAGCTCCAGACCCGCACGCCGAGCGCCACGACCGCCCCGCCAACGACGATCGCCGAGACGACGGGCCACAGGAACTGCTCGCGCAGGTTGCGCACCGTCGACTTGCGCCACGCGAGGAGCGGGCCCACGCCGGTGAGGATCAGGAGGATCAGGCCGATCGGCGCCATCCACTTGTTGAAGAACGGCGGCCCCACGGTGAGACGCTGGTTCATCAGCGCCTCGCTGATCGTGGGGAACATCGTCGCGAACAGGACGAAGAACGCGGAGAAGAGCAGGACCCAGTTGTTGGCGAGGAACGCCGCTTCCTTCGACACCCACGAGTCCAGCTCGTGGCGCGACTTGAGCAGCGGGAGACGATGAATCACGTAGCCGAAGCTCACCCCGAGCATCAGCACCATGAAGACCGTGAACATCAGCGCCAGCTCGCGGTCCTCGCCGAAGGCGTGCACCGACTGCACGACGCCGGAACGCGTCATGAACGTGCCGAAGATCGTGAGGAAGAAGGTCACGATCACGAGCGAGACGTTCCACACCCGCAACATGCCGCGCCGCTCCTGCACCATCACCGAGTGCAGGAACGCCGTCGCGGTGAACCAGGGCAGCAGCCCGGCGTTCTCGACCGGATCCCAGCCCCAGTACCCGCCCCAGCCCAGCTCCTCGTAGGCCCACAGCATCCCGAGCACCAGGCCGAACGACAGCGCGAACCAGCTGATCATCGTCCAGCGGCGGACGGCCCGCAGCCAGGAGTCATCCAGGTAGCCGGTGATCAGAGCCGCCATCCCGAACGCGAACGGGATCGTCATGCCGACAAACCCGATGTACAGCGCCGGCGGGTGGAACGCCACGTAGAAGTTCTGCAGCAGCGGGTTCAGCCCGGCGCCGTCGGCGTGCGTCTCGGTCAAGTACGTCTCGAACGGGTTGTTGTGGATCACCATCAGGAAGAGGAAGAACATCTCCACGATGGCGATCGTGGCCACGACGTACGGGATCAGCTCCCGCTGGCGCTCGCGGTTCGAGTGGACCGCGATCGCGCCGAACACCGACAGCAGAAAGACCCAGAACAGAATCGATCCGTCGAGCCCTCCCCAGTACGATGCGAGCTTGTACGCCAGCGGCTGCGCCATGTCCGAGTAGCGCTGCACGTACTTGATCGCGTAGTTGTTCGTCACAAACGCATGCACGATGATGCCGGAGGCCAGCACCATCAGCGCAGTCACCAAGTAGAACGCGCCGAGGCCGCTTTCAATCAACCGGCGCGAGCGGCGGCGCGCCCCCACGACCGATGCGGCCGCGGCATACGCACCCATGACGAACGCGGCGAGCAGGACGAAGGTGCCGAGGGATGGCATCAGCTATTTTCCAGGCTCATACTTCGACGGGCACTTCGCCATCACGCCGTTCGGCGCCACGTCGAAGCCGTCGGGCCCGAGCGTGCCCTTGAGCACGACCTCCGAGCCGTCCTTGAACGTGTCGGGCACGACGCCGGTGTACCGCGCATCGATCACCGAGCCGTTGCTCTGAATCTTGAAGCGGTAGTCGAGCGAGTCCCGCCTGCGCAGGATCGACTTGTCCACGACGAAGCCGTGCAGCTGCAGCTTCTTCCCGTACCAACGGGAAGGCTCGCCCGACACCTCCTCGACGTGCTTGTAGTATTCGGTGCCGTCCCGGAGCGTGGAGTACAGCAGGCCACTGAAGGCGCCCACGAGGACGAGGGTGGTCAGAGCGATCTTGATAGCTCTTTGCTTCATAAGGACTTGTCGCTGCCGGCGTATCCGGCCATTTTACAGCACCCGGGCCTGCCGCAGGAGCCCGCACACGGCCGGCACAGGCAGCCCGACCACATTCGTGTACGATCCTTCGACCCTGTCCACGAAGCGCGACGCCAGGCCCTGAATGGCGTAGGCACCGGCTTTCCCGCGTGGCTCACCGGATGCAATGTACCAGTCGATTTCGCCTGCGCTCAGGGGCAAGAAGCGTACCCTGGTGATTTCGAGCGCCGTCCACTCGCCGCCCCCAACCTCGAGCGCCACCCCCGTCAGCACGTCGTGGACGCGTCCTGACAGGCGTTGCAGCATGGTTCGGGCCTCCGCGTCGTCCGAAGGTTTCCCAAGGATCCCGCCGTCCACGACCACCGTGGTGTCCGCCCCGAGCACGGGACTGCCGGATTTCCGGCGGGCCACCGCCAGGGCCTTATCGCGGGCGACCCGGAGGACGTAGGACTCGGGCGGTTCGTTCGCCAGCGGCCATTCGTCGATGTCGGGGGTCTCGACCGTGAACGGGATGCCGGCGGCGCGCAGCAAATCCGCGCGCCTGGGGGAGGCCGAAGCGAGCACGAGCATCACGCGAGTGTAGACTGAATGGATGCGTCGCAGCAGAAAGTTGACGCCGGTGCCCCAGTTCGCTGCGTCCGTACTGTCGGAGGTCATCCGCCGCCAACCACTCTCGCCCGGCAAGGTCAGCCTCGCCTGGCAGATGGCGGCGGGGCCGCAGCTCGCGCGCGCGGCCGACGCGGCTTTCGAGGCGCCCTGCACCATCCGCGTGCGTCCTAAAGACGTACGGTGGGCCGCCGAGATTGAACGCAGCCTCCCGGTGCTCACCGACCGGCTGAACGCACTGCTTGGCGTCCCGGGACTGTGTTTGGAGATCACGCCGGCCTAGGAGGCCGGCGTCTACACGTGCTCCTGAACCCTGAACCTGAACCTTGAACCCTGATATGCCCACCCCCGTCATCCTCTCGGCAGTCCGCACCCCGACCGGTAAGTTCATGGGCGTGCTGAAAGATTTCGAGGCGCATGAGCTGGGCGCCATTGTCGTACGCGAGGCGGTCGCGCGAGCCCGGATCCCTCCCGATGCCGTGACCGAGTGCATCATGGGCAACGTCATCTCCGCCGGACAGGGACAGGCGCCGGCGCGCCAGGCGGCGTTGCGCGGCGGCCTGCCCGACACGGTCGCGGCGATGACGATCAACATGGTGTGCGGCTCGGGCCTGCGGGCCGTGATGCTCGCGGCGCAGGGAGTCGCCGCCGGCGACATCGAGGTCGCGGTGGCCGGCGGCATGGAGGCGATGAGCCACGCGCCGTACCTGCTCCCGCGCGTCCGCGAGGGGCTCCGCATGGGGCACGCCGAAATCGTGGACTCGATGATCGGCGACGGCCTGTGGTGCTCGTTCGAGGGCTGTCACATGGGGATCTCCGGCGAGGTGGTGGCCGAGGAGTACCACGTCTCCCGTGCCGAGCAGGACGCGTACGCCGCCGAGAGCCATCGCCGCGCGGCGCACGCCACGCGCGAGGGATGGTTCAAGGACGAGATCGTGCCGATCGAGATCCCGCAGAAGAAGGGGGCGCCGATTCGCGTGGATCGCGACGAGCCGATCCGCGAGGACACCACCGCCGCGTCGCTCGGCGCGCTCAAGCCGGCGTTCAAGAAGGATGGAACCGTCACGGCCGGCAACGCGCCGGGGGTCAACGATGGCGCGGCGGCGGTCGTGGTCGCGAGCGAGGAACGCGCCCGCGCGCTCGGCCGGACTCCGCTCGCCCGCATCGCCGGCCAGGCCACGAGCGGGCTTGCGCCGAAATACGTGATGATGACGCCCGTCGACGCCGTGAAGCGACTGGCGGCGAAGACGGGCTGGAATTTGAAGGACGTGGACCTGTTCGAGATCAACGAGGCCTTCGCCGTGCAGGGGGTTGCGGTCACGCGCGAGCTGGGAATCGACCTCGAGCGCGTCAACGTGCACGGCGGCGCCGTCGCGCTCGGCCACGCGATCGGCTCGAGCGGCGCGCGCGTGCTGACCACACTGCTCTACGCGATGCAGCGGCGCCACGCCAAACGCGGCATCGCGGCGCTCTGCCTCGGCGGCGGGAACGGCGTCGCGCTCGCGGTGGAACGAGAATGAACGTCAACCACGAAGACCGCCAAGATCACAAACGCTGGGCACAAGGGAACGGCGATTTCCGGTGCCCTGCTTCGTGACCTTGGTGGTCGTTGTGGTGACAGTCCGGGCGAATTCCTCATGACCATTCAACGCATCGGCGTCATCGGCGCGGGCACGATGGGCAACGGGATCGCCCAGGTGTTTGCCGCCAACGGTTTTGAAGTCCTCCTGCACGACAGCTTTCCCGGCGCGCTCGATCGCGCGCGCAAGACCATCGAGCGCAGCCTTGGAAAGTTCGTGGACAAGGGCAAGATGGCCGCGGCAGACCGCGACGCCGCGCTCGGACGGCTGCACGCCGCGGCGACGCTCGACCCGCTCGCCGAGGCCGACTACCTCGTCGAAGCGATCGCGGAACACGCCGACGCGAAGCGCGAGCTGTTCGCGCGGCTCGACTCGCTGGCGCGGCCCGGCGTGATCCTCACCTCCAACACCTCCTCGATCTCGATCACGCTGCTGGGCGCCGCGACGAAACGTCCGGATCGCGTGCTCGGCATGCACTTCATGAACCCCGTGCCGATCATGACGCTCGTGGAGCTGATTCGCGGCCAGGCGACGTCCGCCGAATCGATGGCCGTCGCCACCGCGCTCTGCCGGCGCCTGGGCAAGACCGCCGTCGAGGCGGCCGACTACCCCGGCTTCATCTCCAATCGCATCCTGATGCCGATGATCAATGAGGCCATCTACGCCGTCATGGAGGGGGTCGGCACGCCCGAGGCGATCGACACGGTCATGAAGCTCGGGATGAACCATCCCATGGGCCCGCTGACGCTCGCCGACTTCATCGGGCTGGACGTGTGCCTGGCCATCATGGAGGTGTTGCACGGCGGCCTGGGGGATCCGAAGTACCGCGCGTGCCCGCTGCTGCGGCGCATGGTGGCGGCCGGACACCTGGGAAGGAAGAGCGGCAGAGGGTTCTACCAGTACGCGCCGGCGCCGGCCTAAAGGCCGGCGCCTACACGTACTGATCGAGTTGCTCCCGCACCTTCTGGAGGAGGACCGAGGGCCGGAACGGCTTGGGCAGGAAGGACGGCTCGTGCCCCTCTGCCCCGTGTTGCTTCAGCGCATCCTCGGCGTAACCCGACATGAAAATGCAGCGCAGTGTCGGCATCCGCTCGCGCAGGTGCGCGGCCAGCGCCGGCCCGCTCAGCCCCGGCATCACGACGTCGGTGACCAGCAGGTCGATCGCGAAGGCGCCCATCTCCAGCATCCCGATCGCTTCTTCCGCCGTGCGCGCCGCGCGCACCGTATAACCCGCCTGCTCGAGGACCTGCTGCGCGAGCGCACGGATCGCGTCGTTGTCCTCGACAACCAGGATCCGCTCCCCGTGCGCGTGCGCGGCGCCCGCGGCACCCGCGGGTGCGGACTGCGCCTCGTCGGTCGCGGCGCTGACCGGCAGGAACACCACGAATGAGCTTCCTCGCCCCGCCCGCGTGTCCACGACAATGTGGCCGGCGCTCTGCTTGATGATGCCGTAGATCGTAGCCAGCCCCAGCCCCGTGCCACGCCCGCGCTCCTTCGTCGTGAAGAACGGCTCGAACAGGTGGCTGCGTACCTGGGCATCCATGCCCTGGCCGGTATCGCTCACCGCCAGGGCGACGTATTCGCCCGGAGTCAACTCGGGCAGCCCGGCTCCACCCGGATCGTGCAGCGTGCGGTTGGCCGTCTGAATGACGAGGCGGCCGCCCGAGGGCATGGCGTCGCGCGCGTTCACCGCGAGGTTCATGATGACCTGCTCGATCTGCCCGCGGTCGGCGCGCGTCGGCTTGAGGCCCGGATCCAGCGCCGTGACCAGGACCACGTCCTCGCCGATGACGCGCGCGAGCATCTTGGTCATCTCGCTCACGACGGTGTTGAGGCTGAGGACCACGGGCTGCAGCACCTGGTGCCGGCTGAACGCCAGCAGCTGGCGCGTCAGCGAGGCCGCGCTCTCCCCCGCCTTCCTGATCTCGGAGAGGTCGTCACGCAGCGGATCGCCGTCGCCAATGCCCTCGAGCGCCAGTTCCGTGTACCCGACGATCGCGGTGAGGAGGTTGTTGAAGTCGTGTGCGACCCCTCCGGCGAGCCGCCCGATCGCCTCCATCTTCTGCGCCTGCCGGAACTCGGCCTCCAGGCGCTTGCGGTGCGTGATGTCTTCGAAGGAGGCCAGCCATCCCTGCGTGCCGTCGGGCAGCTGCACGGGAGATGGCTGCACGAAGGCATCGAAGCGATCGCCGCTGCGCCGCAGCACCTGCGTCTCGTAGCCCTGCGGCTCCACCTCGCCGCGCAGCAGCCGCGTGAACCACGCCAGCCGCGCGTCCCGGTCCTCCGGGCACCAATACGGGAACGGGGCCGTCAGCCCCACCAGCTCGCGTTCGTCGTAGCCGGTCATCTGGTAGAGGGCACGGTTGGCGTATGCCAGGCGCCCTTCTGAGTCGGTGATCACCAGTCCGACGCGGACGCCATCCTCGACCGCCTTGCGGTACGCATTCGCCTGTTCGATGGCGTTCATGGCCTCGCGGCGCTCGGTCACGTCGCGCGAGTTGATGATCGCGCCGATGACGCTTCCGGTCTCGTCGAACATGGGGCGGCCGTACGATTCCAGCCACCGATAGCCGCCGTCCTTGTGCAGGTACCGGTACTCGATCCTCTGCGGCTCGCAAAGGGACACGCCGCGCGCGAAGGCGGCGCGAACGCGATCCCGGTCGTCCGGGTGAAGCAGCTCGAAGGCGTCGCGGCCGACGATCTCCTCCGGTGCGTAGCCCATGATTCGCGGCGTCGCGGGCGACTGGTAGGTGATGACCCCCTTCACGTCGACCGTGGCGACCACGTCCGTGGCGTTTTCGATCAGGCTGCGGAAATGCCGCGCGCTTTCGCGCGACGCGTCCTCCGCGCGCTTCCACTCGACGCCGAGGCGGCCGGTGATATCCCTGGCGACCCCCTCAATGGCCACCAGCGTTCCAGGCTCGTCGCGTTCGGCGAAGACGCGCGTTTCCATCCAGACGATTGACCCATTCCGGTGGACGTAACGCATCTCCATCGCGCCGTCGAGATTCCGGCCCGCGGCGAGACGCGCGAGCGCGTCATCAAGGCGCGCGCGGTCGTCGGGATGCACGATCTTCCGGACGAGCCGCGGATCGGCGTAGTGCTCTTCGGGCGTGTAGCCAAGGATGCGCGCCGCCGCGGGGTTGATGTATTCGAACCCAGCCGCCGGATGGACGCGGTAGCGGAAAATGACATCGTGTGCGTGGTCGAGCAGGTCGCGAAACACCAGGGTCACCGGAGCAAGCCGGCTGCCGTCGCGCGCGGCGCGTTTTGGCAGGAAACGCAGGCGGTCAGGCGCGCGGGTGCGTGTGCGCGCCCAGAAGCGCACGCCTCACGCACGGGACTGATCCGCGACCGATCCGAAATGTTCATCGAGCGCTCCGCACAGCACGCGTCCACCACACAATCAGCAGGAGCGGAACCAGCAGCACGAGCTCAAACATCAGCGCACGCAGGTTATGCTCCCAGAAGCCAGTCAGCCAGTACCGGCGCGTGATGGACGGCATCACGGCGATCGGCGACATGAAGTACCCATCGGTGAGAGGCCAGAGCGCCATCACCCCAAAGGGAGCTGACGTATCCGCCCCCAGCCAATCCAGAAGGATATGCGACGCATAGGCGCATGTCACAGCGAGCGGCGTCACAGCGTACGCGGACCGGGGGGCGGCGCGCCGCGCTCCCCAGGCAATCGCGCCGGCGAGGAGCGCGGCCCCGACGCTGTGGGTCGGGCCGCTGTGCCAGCCGAACAGAAGATCGATGTCGGGCAGCATGCCGACGACCACCAGCACGAGCGCCTGGCGGATCCACGCGGGGTATGGCGCGTGCCCGGCGGCCCCCCATCCCGCGACCAGACCCCCGATGGCGTGCCCGACCGGGCTAGGCATATCCCGCCATCATGTCACATGAAAAGCGCTGAAAAAGCTGCGATCCCCGAACAGGAGGCGAAAGTCGCTGCCTGTCGCTAAGTTATTGCAATCTAACAATGTAGTGCCTATCTGTGGGTGTTTTGCACTTGACACTTTCGCCGGCACGCATCTAGAATGCACGAGTTTTCCTATGGCGACATCGCGCAGGAGTGGGGCGGACCTTTCAGCTCCGCCGCGCGGGCCTGAAAGGCCCGCGCCACAGAAATCGGGAGGATCAATGGACAGGGAACGACTCAAGGCCGTGGAACTGGCCGTCGGCCAGATTGAAAAGCAGTTCGGCAAGGGTTCCATCATGCGCCTCGGCCAGAAGGACGCCATCCTGCCCGTGGCGTCGATCCCCACCGGCGCGATCAGCATCGACTATGCGCTCGGGATCGGCGGCATGCCGCGCGGCCGCGTCGTCGAAGTGTTCGGCCCGGAATCCTCCGGCAAGACCACGCTCGCGCTGCAGGTGATCGCGCAGGCGCAGGCGCGCGGCGGCATGGCGGCCTTCGTGGACGCCGAGCACGCGCTCGACGCCCAGTACGCGAAGAATCTCGGCGTCGACCTCGAGAACCTGCTGGTCTCGCAGCCCGACAACGGCGAGCAGGCGCTCGAGATCGTCGAGGTGCTGGTGCGATCAGGCGGCGTGGACGTGGTGGTCGTGGACTCGGTCGCCGCGCTCGTGCCCCGCGCGGAGATCGACGGCGAGATGGGCGACGCGCAGATGGGCCTGCATCGAAGTCGAAGACGTGCCTGATCTTCATCAACCAGCTGCGCGAGAAGATCGGCGTGATGTTCGGTAATCCCGAGACGACGACCGGCGGACGCGCGCTCAAGTTCTACGCGTCGGTGCGGGTGGACATCCGCCGCATCGGCGCGATCAAGGATGGCGATCAGGTGGTGGGAGGCCGCACGCGCGTCAAGATCGTCAAGAACAAGGTCGCGCCTCCCTTCCGCGAGGCGGAGTTCGACGTGATGTACGGCCAGGGGATCTCGCGCGAAGGAGACCTGCTGGATCTGGGCGTCGAGAAGAAAATCATCGAGAAGAGCGGCACCTGGTTCGCCTACGGCGGCGAGCGGCTGGGCCAGGGACGGGAGAACGCGAAGCAGTTCCTCAAGGACAACCCGGACACCTTCCGCGCGATCGAAGAGCGCGTGCGGAAAGAGCTCGGGCTCGTTCCCGAGGAAGTGGCGGCGGTGTGACCAGGCCGCCCTACTGGTTGGTGAGGCTGTGGTTCTGCGAGGCGCCCAGCAGATCGTCGTAGTGCCCCCGCACGAGCCGGTAGCAGTCGCAGCTGATCCCCTCGAGGCCCTCGCGGTTCACGATCCGCAACATGCCCCGTGACGACTCGATCAGGCCGGCGCGCTGGAGCGCGCCAGCCGCGAGCGTCACGCTGGGGCGCCGGACCCCCAGCATCTTCGCCAGGAAATCGTGCGTGAGCGGCAGCGACTCGCTGCCCAGCGTGTCGGCAGACGCGAGCAGCCAGCGGGCGAACCGCTCTTCGAGCGAGTGCAGCCGGTTGCAGGCCACCCACTGCACGGTCTGCACGTAAAGCGCGTGGATGTAGCGCCCCACCAGGGCCGTCACCGCCTGGCAGCGCGTGACCTCCGACCGGAACGCGTCGGCGTCGATCCGGATGGCTTCGCCCGGCACCTGGGCAATCGCCGTCGTGTAGGCCGTGTCCACGCCAAGGTGGACCGAGATGCCGATGATGCCCTCGCGGCCGACCGTTCCCACCTCGACGGTGTCGGTATTGGCCGCCGGCGCCAGCAGCGAATACAGTCCACTAACGGGAAAAAACACATGGCGGATGGTCCCGCCGCGTTTGACGAGGATGCTGCGGAAATCGAGCTTGACGAGTGTCGCCCGCGCAAGCAGGCGCCCGAGTTCGTCCGGGGGGACCGCCGCAAGGATGCGATTTTCGCCTGCACGTGTCGACACGTCCTCAGCCATTGAAGAGCGGTCAAGCAAAGATCTGTGCCAGCTTTACAGCCGCGTTAGCGGGCGCGAACGAAGACGAGGATTTCACCCCGCCGGATAAGGCCGAGGTCCTGTCGGGCGATCGATTCGATGCTGATGGGATCCTCGCGAAGCCGGCGGGCCAGATCGCGAAGCTGATGGTTCTCGTCGCGCAGGGTGGAGATGCCGGCCACGAGCCTTGAATACTGCCGGCGGGCACGCCACGTCTCGAGCAGCCCGCGGTCGCCGACAACGGCGTTGACGAGGAGGATGAGGGCGACGAAGGACAGCGCCAGGTCGAGGCGCCGGCGCCGCCGCTCCCCCCGGCGCGGGATCGGCGGCAGCGCGGGTCCGCCGGCTTCCGCGTTGCGATCCACCATCGTGCGATGAGAGTAAACCATTTCCGGGAAAAGTACAAGAGCAAAAACCGAAAGAAGGGCATCGGGTAATTGGCAGTCGGGGAATCGCGGGCCGCGGGGATGCTTATGCTATGATCGAAATTCTGCCAGCCATGCGATTCTGAGCCCCGTGCCGAGGTAGCTCAGTTGGTAGAGCACGTGACTGAAAATCACGGTGTCGGCAGTTCGATTCTGCCCCTCGGCACCAACCTTCTCCTCGCGGGGCGGCCTGCTCGCGGCGCGTCGGGTGATTCGCTAAGCGACTCCGCATTCCCCAACACTTTGCGGTGATTGATCTTCTCCTCGCGGGGCGGCCTGCTCGCGGCGCCTCGGGTGATTCGCTAGACGGCTCCCCTTACGCTCCAGCCTTTGCGGCGCTCTTCTTCTCTTCTCCTCGCGGGGCGGCCTATTGCGACGCGCCGGGTGATTCGCTAAGCGACTCCGCATTCCCCTACGCTTGCGGCGATTGATCTTCTCCTCGCGGGGCGGCCTATTGCGACGCGCCGGGTGATTCGCTAAGCGACTCCGCTTTCCCCAACGCTTTGCGGCGATTGATCTTCTCCTCGCGGGGCGGCTCCAGGTGCGGTATCAAGGCAGGCCCTCCGTGAGCCGATAAGCTCTTTGTTCAGGCTCCTGTAGGACAGTCCAGCTTTGCGTTGTGGAAGGGCTTCAATTACCCTGAGCGCGGCTTTCGCGTGCGAGCCTGTTGCCCGTTCGTCGTTTGGCGGACCGTCGTCTTCTTGTGCCGAAGGCCCACCGAGCTGTCGAGGCGTCGGTCGAACAATGCGATGAGTATTTGCGGCAGAGTTTGAGGGACGCTGTGCCAAACGCCGATCTCTGTCTCGTGTGTCGAGTACTGACGCGACTCTGTGCATTACCGCTCGGGCACGTGTCGGAGACGATGCGCCCCCTTCCTGTCGAACGGGTCGCGGGAGTTCCGCCCGCGGTTCGTGGCGTCTCGATCATCCGAGGGGCCCCGGTGCCTGTTGTCGATGTTGCGTGGGTTCTTGCCGGTAAGGAATCCCACGCGACTCGGTTCGTCACGGTCAACACCGGCGACCGTCGCGTGGCGCTCGCCGTTGACACGGTGATCGGCGTACGACGCATTCGCAGCGAAGCGTTCGATGAGCTTCCACCGCTGCTCAGGGATGCCAACACCGACGTGGTCTCCGCCATTGGAACGCTGGACGCCCAACTGCTCGTGGTCCTCCGTAGTGCTCGACTTATTCCAGAACCCGTCTGGAGCGCCCTCGCGGCCGGCGGGGCCTCAACATGATCGCGACGTTTGCCACGCCTGACCTCGAGCGGTTCCGCGCGTTGATCGTGCGCTGTCTTGGTCTCCAGTTTGAGGATGCCAAGCTGGGCTTCCTTGCCGATGTTCTTCGCCGACGGCTCGACGCGACAAAAGAAGAACCGGACCTGTACCTGGCGCGGTTGGACGCGAAGGCCGTGCCGCATGAAGTCGTCATGCTCGCCCAGGAGTTGACCGTGGCGGAAACGTACTTCTTCCGCCACGTCGAACAGTACCGAGCGTTCGCGGAGGTTGCTCTGCCAGATCGCTTGCGCTACGCCCAGGCTGCAGGAGGTCGCCTGAGCGTCGTGTCGACCGGCTGTGCGTCGGGAGAAGAACCTTACTCGCTGGCGATCACGGTTAGAGACACCATCCCCGACCGTGTAGACGCCGTGTCGATTCTTGGAGTCGATATCAATCCCGCCCTCGTTGAAAAAGCGACGCACGGACGCTTCTCATCGTGGGTCTTGAGGGATACGCCGCCGGACGTCCAGCGCCGGTGGTTTCGAGCCCAAGGCCGAGAATTCGTTCTCGACCACACCGTGCGAAGTTCCGTACGCTTTGAGGTCTGCAACCTGGCCGACGATACGTCGGAGTTGTGGCGACCTCACTCCCACGACATCGTGTTCTGTCGGAACGTCCTCATGTACTTCGCGCCGGCCAGTGCACAAGCCTTGGTCAGCCGTATCGCGCTCTCGCTTCGGCCAGGAGGGTACTTGTTCCTCGGACACGCAGAAACACTGCGTGGTCTCTCCAATGACTTCCACCTGCGACACACGCACGGGACCTTTTACTACCAGAGGAAGGACCGCGCGGAGCTCGGTTCGGCCCTCCCCGCAGTCGTGGCCCCCCGAGCCATGTCGGCTGGCGAGCCGACGCCGCTCGCGGACTGGGTGGAAGGCGCGAACACGTGGATCGACACGATTCAGCGGGCCTCCGAGCGCATCCGGTCGCTCGTGGAGTCGCCGTCGCACGCAGGGTCTGCACCTGGCGCCTCGGGGTCTCGTCGAGCGAAGCCAGCGCGGGAGATCGGGCTCGTGCTGGAACTTCTCAGGGAGGAACGATTCGCGGAAGCGCTGGAGGCGGTGAAGGCACTTCCTCCCGAATCCGAACGGGACACCGAGGTTCTTTTGCTGCGGGCGGTTCTCCTGACACACGGTGGTCAACTCGCTGTGGCGGAACGCGCGTGCGAACGACTACTCGAGATCAATGAGCTCAGCGCGGAGGCACACTATCTGCTCGCCCTGTGCCGCGAAGGGGTTGGTGATCGGGCCGGGTCGCTCTATCACGATCAAGTGGCGGTCTATTTGGATCCCAGCTTTGCAATGGGGCACTTGCACCTTGGTTTGATTGCGCGCCGAGCCCAGGATCTCGCAACGGCGCGCCGCGAGCTCGAACAGGCCATCGCGTTGCTCGAGCGAGAAGACGCCTCGCGGCTCTTGCTGTTTGGCGGAGGGTTCACCCGAGATGCGCTCATCGGACTGTGTCGAGGAGAACTGCTTCGCTGTGGGGGGCGCCCGTGAGTGCCGACGGATCGGAGCCGGTCATGAGTGCCGGCGAGCTTCAACAGACGTTCGACAGAACCTTTGCTGAAGCTCCCCGTGCCGATGCGACCCCACAGGAGGATCTCCTCGCCATCACCATCGGAGGCGATCCCTACGCGATGCGACTCTCCGAGGTCGCAGGTCTGTATCCCGACAGGAGAATCACGTGGCTTCCAGGATCGGTGCCCGCGCTGCTTGGCTTGGTCGGCCTGCGAGGCGCCCTCCTGCCTGTGTACGATCTTCGCACGTTGCTCGGGTATCCGAAGGCCGCCACTCGTCGCTGGTTGGCGGTGATGGCGGATGGCCAGGTCGCCCTCGGGTTCGAGCAATTCGACAATCATCTTCGGGTGCCGCGTTCAGCCATCGCCGAGACGGGCACGGGAAGCGCCACAGGTCGACCGCAACCTGTTCGCGAGGTCGCGCACACCGACGGTCTCGTCAGACCTATCATTCATTTACCGTCTGTGCTTGAAGCGATCGCCGTGATGGCACATCACGCCGCACGGCCGAAGGAGTAACGACTGATGACTCGACACTGGACTTTTGGACAACGGATCGGCGCGGGATTCGCCGTGACAGTTGTGCTGGCCGTCGCGATCGGTGGTATCGCCGTTTATGCCCTGCGAACCGTCGTGGCCAGCAAGGATCGTGTGATCGATGTCGAAAGCGAGCGAGGCGCGCGCGTTCTTGCTGACTCGCGACGAGCGAGTTGCCGCCGGTGTGCGGGACGCGCGGGCACGATGCGCGCAAGCCATGGAGCGGCTCCGGCAAGACGTTCCCACCGAAGAGGGCAGGCGCCAACTCGAAACGATCGTGCGCGCTGAGGAGGAGCATCAGCGCGCCGTCGAGCAGGTCATCGCGCTCCGTCGCACCGACGCGTCGATCGATGCGGTCAGTCGTGCGTTCGACACGCACGTAGGCCCGCCGCGCGAGCAACTAGACAATGCCATCCAATCCTTTGTGTCGAGGGAACAACAACTTCTTCGGGAGGCCGAAGAGGCCTCGACGAACACTGCGTCGTCCGCGACAACTGCGGTCACCGTGATTACGGTCGTTCTCGTGGTCGGCGCCATCATCACCGCATTTGTCCTGACCCGACTGCTTGGCCGGCAAATCGGCACGGCTGTGGGACAGGTGCAGAGTTCGTCCTCGGAGCTGCAGGCAGCGGCGAATCAGCAGGCGACCGGTGCGAAGGAGCAGGCGACGGCGATGAACGAAATCAGCACCACCATTAGCGAACTCCTGGCCACGTCGCGCCAGATTACGGAAAGCGCCCAGCGCGTGGCCCAGATCGCCGCGGACACGGCGCGATCAGCGCGCGGTGGTGAAGACACGGTCGAAAAGACTCACGAATCCATTTCCGGGATTCGGCGACAGGTGGATCTCATCGTGAATCACATGCTCGACCCCGGCAAGAAGTCGCAGCACATCGGCGCCGTGCTTGACATTGTGTCGGAATTGGCCGAGCAGACGAACATCCTCGCCATCAACGCCACGATAGAAGCCGCCGGGGCGGGAGAGGCGGGACGCCGCTTCGCGATCGTCGCGGACGAGATTCGCAAGCTGGCCGATCGCGTCGCGGGCTCCACCAAGGAGATTCGCGGTCTCATTGAGGACGTCCGGAGCGCAGTCAATACGACGGTCATGGCGACGGAGACGGGGTCGAAGACCGTGGACGCAGGCACCAAGCAGTTTGATCAGGTTGCCGCGTCGTTCAAGCAGATTGCGGGTCTGGTCGCGACTACCACCGAAGCCGCACGGGAGATCGAGTTGTCCACAAAGCAGCAAATGACGGCCGTTGAGCAGGTGAACGTGGCCATTGCCAACATCGCCCAAGCGTCCAAAGAGACGGAGGCCAGCTCCAGCCAGACGCTCCAGACCGCCTCACAGCTTGCGGGTCTGTCAAAGGACCTGCTGCGACTGGTCCAGTCTCAGGCCGCTGCGTAGCACATGGCTCGGGACCAATTCCGATACTTTCGCATCGAAGCGCGAGAGCTGTTAGAGCAACTCGGGCAGGGTGTGCTCGACCTGGAGAAAGGTAGTCCGGGTCCCGATCTCGTGGCGCGTTTGCTCCGACTGGCGCACACCCTGAAAGGTGCAGCCAGGGTCGTCAAGCGACAGGAGATTGCCGATCAGGCACATGCGTTGGAGGACGCGTTGGCGGCGCTTCGTGAATCTGACGAAGCGGTTGCTCGTCGTCAGATTGATCTCCTGCTGAAGCTGCTCGATGACATCGGTGCGCGTGTCGCCACGTTAACGCCGGCGACGACTCCTGGGGCGGAGGCCAGCACCATCGCGTCGGAAGAACTTTTTCGTGCGTTCCGGCCGGACGTTGACGAGATGGACGTGCTGTTGAACACCATGGCGGAGACACACGGGCAGCTCGCCTCTCTGCATCCGATGCTGAAACGTGTGGAACGAGCCAGCCATCTCGCTGACTTGGTGC